>CAVGKO010000012.1:0-17735 GCA_963629885.1 Anaerobutyricum sp. | reverse complement strand
CTACCAAAGTAGATAACTTCTTGTTCATAATCAATAAATTAAATTAATAATAAGTGTATATAAAAACTCAAACAAATCATAATCTGCGGGATTTTGGGGAAGCATTGCGAGGGAGGGAGCGGTTATCGGAGGTTTTGAGGGAACAAAAAACGCGAGCCGGCTGCCCTATCATCAAATCGGAGGTCCTAGCAAAACCCAACACCGATAATAGAACAACGGCCCGCGCTTTTTATAATGGCAGAACACATCCTCCAAGAGAGATACGGAGGATAATTCTTGCTTTATTAGCACAAGCAATTTACGCGTTCAATTATTCCGGTGTTTCAAAAACTTGCTAGGTTCCCGGTTTGGAATAACCTTTTGGTAAAATACTTCAGCATGTAATCCCGATACCGTAAGAAAAGCGAGTCACCACTCGCCACGGAATCAGCAGCAAAGGTAAACACGTTTTTCTATCCGTCAACACAAACCAAAGTGAAATTGCCTAATTTTTTCAAAAACCGACGTTTTGGAAGACAAAAGCCCGAGTTTTCTGCAACAAAAACCAAGCAGAGGGATTATAATCCCGGGCAAAGGAGAAACAAGAAGTGAAAAATCCACAGCAAACAGCAAGGACAGATGATTTGAACAAGTCGGTTTTTCACGGGATAGGGAGGGGAAACAGGCAGTAAAAAAAGTTTTTTACTAAGTTGTTGTATAATAAATCACTAAGAAAAGCAGGTATTTGCAGGTTCGCGGAGCGGAGTGGCAAACAGTAAGGAACAGACCCAAAAAACGCCCTCAGAGATGCTTCTCGGAGGGTTTGGGGCATCCAAATCGCAGAGGCAGAAGTTAAAGGGAATCACAGAGAAAAATGTTAAAATGGGGGAATATGGCGGGAAATACTTGAAGATATGTTTTGGTATTAAAATGTTTTCCTTATATTTGTGGCGTTGATACTGTGGAGGCGCTTTAAGGTGTCTTGCAGTATCAGCCTTAATTTAATATTTTATTTTATGCTTAAAACTATCAGTGAGATTAAAAATCTCGTGCGCGCTCGCAATGCCGAGCACTATTGGTTGCATGAAGAGCTGCTTAAAGCTATTCCTGCAGAGTTTGCAACAAAGTATCAGCTTTCTGCCCTTCGAGCGGCATACAGCGATGCGTTTGAAAAGGAAGACGATGTCTACCTTCAGACGCGTGGCTTTGCCACCACGAAGGAGTTGGTGGAGAAAGACGGGGAACGCGACCGTTTGTTCCGTCTCTTGAGACTGACCGTCCGCGGGAAGGAACTGAGCCTCAACGCCGGTGAGGCCGAGGCGGCCGGCAAGCTTGCTTTCATCATGAAGCCTTATTTGGGAGCTCCCTCTAAGGCAGATGCCGAAAACACGGCATTGGTAAGTGATTTGGTAAAGAAGCTTGAGTCGTCGGAGGTTAGCGGGTATGTTGAGACGCTGGGTCTTACCGAGGCTGTGACAAAGTTGAGGGCCGCCAACACAGATTTTGCCGCGCTTTATCTGCTTCGTGCCGATGAAAAGCGTGTCAAGGCTGCGACGGAGAAGCTGAAAGCCGTGCGCAAACAGGTTGATGATGCACTCTTCGACCTTGTTAAAGCCATCGATGTATTCTATTCAGCGAATGCATTGGGCGAAAAAGATGCGACGAAGGAGGCGGAGTTTGGTGTAGTGATTGACGCAATCAATGCGATAATCCTGCAGTTCTCCGAGACCCTATCGCGTCGGGGCATAGGCAAGAAGGTTGAAATCTCGCAAGGCGAAACGCCGAGCACCGATGGTGAAGGTAGCGCGAGCACAGGTGACGATTCTTCGGGCGACAACACGCCGGAGTATGGCACAGATGCGGATGGGCATCCAACCGTAGAGTGATGAGTCACCACAGAAAAGAACGGGCTTCTTTTCGGCCCCGGGTCGTGTACCCGGGGCTTTTTTTTATCCGTATGCAGGGGGGATATTTGTCCGGGGAAAGTCTGCAGCGCGAGAAATTACAGTTTCTTTAACAAAACAAAGTCTGCAGCATGAGAAATTGCAGTTTCTTTAACAAAATAAAGTCTGCAGTATGAGAATCAACAGACTCTTTAACAAAACAAACTCTGCAGTATGAGAATCAACAGACTCTTTAACAAATCAAACTCTGCAGTCCGAGAATCGAAAGACTCTTTAACAAAAAAGAGTCTGCAGCCCGAGAAATTGCAATTTCTCACGCTGCAGACTTGTTTTTGTATCAGAATCCACGGACTCTAACGCTGCAGACTTGTTTTTGTGTTTTCGTACGTTGGGAGATGTAACGAATCCGCCACTATGGTCTATGCTTTCGTCCCTCCCCCACATCAAGCCTCATTATGAGATTCCGGATCAAGTCCGGAATGACATGGGGGAGGAGGCAGTTATTATGTATTGCGGGGAGGATTAGTGCCGCAGGGTTACTTCATTGCCCATATTGGTAGGACTTCTATCTTCAAGTCTCCGCTCTCTATCGTTTCTTGTTGCGCCAGGGTGATGATTTGGCATTGTGAGCACCCGGTGGCAGAGTGTGCTGCCCGGAGCCCTGAGATTTCACGTTCGATATTGTCGTCGTTGAGTTCCCAGCAAACTTGCAGCAGTCTGACTACGGAGTCGCCTCTCTGCACAACAAAATCGCACTCCTTGGATTCGCTGAAATAGAATATCTGCTCCTCCTCACCAAGGTAGCGCCTTAGGTTGAGGCACACAGCATTTTCCAGAGCCTTGCCCCTATCTTCGCTTTCCGGCAAAAGCACGGCGTTGCGCAGTGCGATGTCTTCCACATAGTATTTGGCAGGCGCCGAACGTTGTTTCACCATCGACTTGTCGTATTTTTCCACCTTACAGAACATAAATATGTTGCACGCATAGTCGAGCCAAAGGTAGAGAGAGTCTTTCGAGGCTTTCAGCCCTTGCGATTTCAAATCGTTGTATATGTTGTTCACGCTCGTTGGTTTCGTGAGGTTGTTCATCACCCGTTTCAAGAAATAGCGTACCACCGAGGGAGATGCATTGACACTGTAGTGCTCCATCATATCCCTAAAGAGCATTGTGTTGAAATAGGACTGAAGAATCTTAGTCTTCTCCATTTTACCTTTAGGGTTGAGAACAACTTCAGGGAAACCGCCCTCCGCGCAATAATCGCCAAAGGCAACCGACAGCCGCGCTTTGCCTTCTTCGGTAAATCTGTTGGCGTTGATATTCCTAAAAGCCAGATACTCGTCGAAACTCAAGGGATGCGCCCTATATTCGTCGGGCCACCCACGCAGAGCCGAAGCCATCTCACCGGAAAGCATCTTGGCAGTGCTTCCCGTCACAAAGATATGCTTGCAATAGTTTTTGTAGACCCTAAGCACAAAGAGCTCCCATCCCGGGATTAGCTGCAGCTCGTCGAAGAACATATACACGTCCTTGAGAGGTATATCGGGATACATCTCGCGGTAAGCCTGCAACAGCTCATCGAAATTCTCAGGACTCATTGCAAGGAAACGTTCGTCGTCGAAGCCCACATACAAGATGCGTTCTTTGGGCACGCCATTCTCCAGCAAACGGTTTATGGTAAGTCCCAGCAACGATGATTTTCCACAGCGACGTATTCCGGTAACTGTCACGATGCGGTTTCCATCCAGCGGCAGTTGCATACTTCTTTCTTGCAAGTCGAAGGGCAAAGCCCCTTGATGCAAGGCGATGATGGATTGAAAAGTAGTGCGCAAATCCATAATTGTGTGTTTGAAGTTTGTATCTGTTGTTTTTCTCTTTGGTGTATGCAAATATCCATTATTTCCTTCTGAAAAGGAAATAAATGAGAGATTGTTTCCTTCCGGGAAGGAAACAATGTAGCCCCGGGGGAGTGAGAATACGGGAACACAGTTCTTTCAGAAGGTGTTGGGTGTTGGGTGAAAGGTTTTGGGTGAAAGGTTTTGGGTGAAAAGTCTAAACAACCGGCGCCGGAGGCGCCGCCACCCAACACCCAAAACCCAACACCCAACACCTTTTTCCCGCAGGGAAAAATCAGAACTTTCTGATGTAGGCTATGGAGAAGGAATCGTAGAGGTAGTCGCGCACGCCGTGCTTATAGCCGAGGGAGAGGATGTTTTTCTTCACCTCGCAGTTGAGTTTGGTGCGGAGTACCATGGGTTTGTCGCCGTCGCCGCGGTAGCCACGTATACCGGTGTAATCGAAGTCGAGAGTGAGGCATTTGAGTGTTGCCTTCAGTCCGAGGGCATAGGTGAGGGCGTCGTTTTGTCTGTGCACTTCGCTGTTGGTCATCCAGCAGTAGAATCCCGCCATGCCATGAAGGCGGAGGGAAGCATTGAGCGAATTCTCCCTCCAGAGGGTGCGTCCGATGTTGCAATCGAACCAATAAGTGGCTGCATCGGTGTATCGGGCATCGCATAGGCGTCCACCGCTGGCTGTCTTGAGGCTGGCAGAAGCCACAATGTCGGCCCACTTCTCGCTGGTGAGCACCTGATAGTGGCACGAGAGGACAAAGTCGCCGTAGCAAGGTATGGGGGACTTCACCTCCACGGCACTGCGCTCGTCGCGCACCTCGGGGGATGTCTCATACCACTCACGGATGACGCCGTAGAGCGACACACCTGCCTTTCCGGATGCAATGGGTATATAGAGGCGTGCAAAGATGTCTTTTGTTTTGTCGCCGTCCATCTTATGGTATTCGCCCCTAATCTCAGCCTCCCACGAGGCAGAGAGCTTTCCCGCAGTAAGGATGGGGAGGGGAAAGGCATTGGCACCAAAGTAGCGGGGCGAGTATCTAAGGCCATCCGTCTTGTCGCGCCAGCTGTCGTCGGCATGCAGAGGGAGGGATATGATGAAAGCAAGCAAAAGAGCTGAAAGAAGAGCGTTTGTTCTCATATATATATAATGTATAGGACGGGATTCTACAGTCTGTCGTCAACGAGATGCGGAGGCAGACAACCTTTCACGTCGTAGACCACCCCGCCGGGGTTCAGCAGGCTGCGAATATCGATATTCATAAATTCAGAATGAGCCACGGCAAGCACCACGGCAGAGAACCCCCCCCCGGGGAGAGTGTTGGTGATGGGGATGGAGTATTCGCGCTCCACATCCCGAGGGTTAGCCCAGGGGTCGTAGACGGAGACCTTCATGCCATAGCTCTGGAGCGAGCGTATCACGTCCACCACCTTGGTGTTGCGCACGTCGGGACAGTTTTCCTTGAACGTGAAGCCAAGAACAAGTACCTCGGAGTCTTTTACGCGGAGGTCTTTTAGCAGCATACATTTTATGATGCGCGAAGCCACGTAGCTGCCCATCGTATCGTTGATGCGGCGTGCGTAGAGAATCAATCCGGGGTGATAGCCACAGTCCTCAGCCTTGCGTATGAGGTAGTAAGGGTCTACGCCGATGCAGTGGCCACCCACCAGCCCGGGACGGAACTTCAGGAAGTTCCATTTGGTGGAGGCAGCGGCAATTACCTCAGAGGTATCGATGTCCATAAGGTGGAACATCTTGGATAGCTCGTTCATGAAGGCTATGTTGACGTCCCTTTGGGTATTCTCTATCACCTTCGAAGCCTCAGCCACGCGGATTGACGACACGGGGAAGGTGCCGGCTGTGATGACCGAGCGATAGAGGGCGTCGACCTTGGCAGCAGCCTCGGGAGTGGAGCCCGAGGTCACTTTCATTATCTTTTCCACCGTGTGGAGCTTGTCGCCGGGGTTGATGCGTTCGGGGGAATAGCCTGCAAAGAAATCCTTGTTGTAGACAAGATGGGACGTCTCCGCCAGGATGGGCACGCACTCGTCTTCCGTTATGCCGGGGCATACGGTGGACTCGTAGACCACGATGTCGCCCTTACAGAGCACCCCGCCAACGGTTTTGCTTGCTTGGTAGAGGGGAGTGAGGTCGGGACTATGATGCACGTCGACAGGCGTGGGCACAGCCACGATATAGACGTTGCACGAGGAGATATCCTTGGGGGAAGAAGTAAAAAACAAGCCCGTCTCGCCGACACGGGGGATATGCGTGAGGAGGACCTTCCGAAGTTCCTCGCAGGGTGATTCTTTGGTGGCGTCGTTGCCTTTGCGCAAGGCCTCCACCCTCTCATTGTTCACATCAAAGCCCACCACCGGATATTTGGTGGCAAAAAGGCGCGCCAACGGCAGCCCCACATAACCCAGACCTACAACAGCTATCCTAATCTTTTCCACGATACTTTTCTTATTGCCGGGATGGTTCCCAAAGCGCAAAGGTAGTGTTTTAAATCCTAAAGGCATCGGGGGGATTGCCCCCCAGGGGGATTACATACGTGGAGGAGGTCCGCCGGGACCGCGTCCGCCGGGACCGCGTCTGCCCCAAGGCCCGGGCACATCGTTCATCGAAGCTCCGCCCTTGAAGATGCTGAAGCGATAGATAAAGTGAACCATGAAGTAGCTCCCAAGGGTGTTGTACTCGGAATACTGGGTATAGTTGGCTGTTACGCTCTGCGAGATGTTGCTCCTCTGCTGCAAGATATCGTAAATTTTGATGCGGAGCGTTGCCTGGTTGCCTTTGAGGAAGGATTTGGATGCCGAAGCGTTCCACAGCACTTCCTTCTGCTGATAACCCGTGGCATAGCCCGAGTTGCTCGACCAAGCAATGTCGCTCTCGAGTTTGAAGTCGAGAGGGAGGTAGATTGTTGTGTAGCCACCTGCCCCATAGGTGTAGGTGTTTTGGTCGGTCTGTCCCTGAAGTGAGTTACGCGTTGCGCGGTAGCGAATCCTTCCGTTGACCCCCACGTCGATATAGTCGGAGCGGAAATCAAGTCCGAGACGTTCGGAGGCAGTGAAATCCTTGTTGGCATTCTTCTCGGCGTTGATATATCCATTGCTATTGGCATAGGAGAGATACGACATGGTGTGCATCGAGAACTTTTTGTTCTTGAACGGCGTGTCGTAGATGACGCGGATATTGCCGTTGTAGTTTCCGTTGATATTTTCGTAGGTTGTAACCTTCTTACCTGTCTCACCCATGTATTCCGCCTTTGTTACGATGTCGTTGAGCACGTAGTTTCCGTTGAGCATAACCAGGAAAGCCGTCTGCTTCTCGGGCACGAACTTATGGAAGTGTGCGCTGAAGACGTTGGTATACGACGGCTTCAAATCGGGGTTACCTATGATGGTGTTCAGCGGGTCGGACACATCAGCCACGGGCTGCATCTGCGCCATCGAAGGTTGATTGGTTCGTGCGAGGAAGTCGATGCGAAGGTTGGTGCGCTGGCTGAACCGATAGTTGAAGCGGAACGTAGGCGTGACGTTGAACACGTTGAGAACAATTTTTGAGAGCACGGTGTCGCCCACAAAGTTGTTGCTCACACTGTGTGAAGGCTCAAAAATCATACCCACGGTGTAGTCATACTTGTCGCGCTCGGCCTTAAAGGCGATGTTGCCTCTATAGTTGAAGAAATTGTTGCGATAGCTCTTGCTGTATGCTGTGTCGAGCCGGTCGTATATCTCGCTATCCTCGCCTTTGACGTAGGAATTCTTGAGTGACTCCTGTTTTATTTGGCTGAAGCTATAGGTCAACTGTATGAAGTTGCGGTGACCGATGGGTTCCACCCAGGATACGTGCAAACGATAGTTGAAAGTCTTGTTGTCGTAGCGGAACTTCTGGTCGATAAGTTCGTTTTGCTGATTGTCTAACATATATTCGGTGTTCGAATAGTTCATACCGCCGTTGTAGGAATCGCTGAAGCCTCCGCTAAACGAACCACTGAGCACACGGCCCTTGCTGTTGAGCTTGCGACTGAAGTCGAGGCGGGCAGAGAAGTTGAGAGCCTCGCCGTCGGAGAAGTAATCGGAGGAACCGAGGTTCACAGTGTCGCCCCCGTTGGTGAGTGTGTTGAACGAGCCCACCTCACGATTGTGATTGTTGCTATAGCTTAAAGCCGGCTGGAATATAACCTGTGTGAGAGTATCGGGTCTCCAGTCCATGCGCAAGTCGGCACCCACATTATCGTTTTTGGTCTCGCTTTTGTTCTCTTCGTTGTATATCGTAGAGCTGTCGCCGGGCAACACGTTGGTGCGGGTCATCTTGCTCTCCGCGTCGTTGTCGGAATGGAAGTAACGCACGTTGCCTCCAATGGTGAGCTTCTTGTTGAACTCTTTGCTGAAGTTGAGACCGATATTGCCCGAGGAGGTTATACCATTGCCGGCACCCATTGAACGGCCGCCTCGCCTGCCGCCCATTCCGGAGAACATGCTGGAGGCAATGTCGGAGAATCCCATGTTGTTGGTGTTGTTGATGCCACCCATGATGGTAAACTGGTCGTTGTTGATGAAGCGGTTGACCATGAAATTGCCTTCATACCTATCGTCGCTACCATATCCGGCAAAGGCATTGCCAAACCAGCCACGTTTCATTCCCGGCTTCACGGTGAGGTTGATGACTGTCTCTTCGTTGCCGTCGTCGAAGCCCGTCATTCGTGCCATATCGCTCTTGCGGTCCAACACCTGCAGCTTATCCACCATTTTCGAAGGCAAATTTTTCGACGCTACCTTGGGGTCGTCACTGAAGAACTCCTTGCCGTCTATCAGCACCTTCTTTATCTCCTTGCCGTTGACAGTAATCTTTCCGTCGCTATCCACCTCCACGCCGGGCATCTTCTTCAGAAGGTCTTCCAGCACGGCGCCTTCGGTGGTTTTGTATGAGTCGGCATTATATTCCACCGTGTCGTTGCGTACCGACATCTCGGGGGCTTTGCCTACAACCACTGCTTCGCCCAACTGTATTGCGCCGTCGCTGAGCTCAAGCTTACCCAGCTTGACGGAGGTCTTACCAACAGTTACAGGCTGGTAGAGCGACTCAAATCCAACGAAACTTATATGTAAAACGTATTTTCCTGCCTTAACTCCTTTGAGGGCAAAGTTGCCGCCTTCGGAACTTGCCACACCTGTCACCATCGTGCTGTCTTTGGCACTGAGCAACCTCACCGTTGCCTGCTCAACAGGCTCGCCATTTGCTTTCTCAACCACTGTACCCGTGATGTTCACGCCTCCGGTTGTCTGCTGCGCCCAGAGCGGCAACACCAAGATGGCGAGGAACAGAATCAATAAGTATCTTCCCCTTCCCATGATATTAGAAAAAATATATATGTATTTGCTGCCCCGGGAGGTTCTCCGGCCCCAAGGTTTACGCGAAAACTGACGCCAATATCGGAATTTAGTTTAAAACCACCACGCGCGATTTGGTTTTATTAACAAACGGGGCCTTTCCTTGGCCTCATATTTTATAGCTTTGCGCCAACAAACACGTCCTTTCTTTGTAGCGATGCTGAAACACATAACGCGATATCTATGCCTTGCGATGCTCTGCCTCGCCGCTCCCTGCGGCGTGAGGGCTCAGTTTGTTGACTATGGCACCGACCCGGGGGACCTGAAGTGGAGGGTGGCAGACCTTGAGCACTACAGATTGATATACCCTACGGGGTGCGACAGCTTGGCATACCAATACGCGAAGTGTCTTGAAGGGGTTTTCCCGTATGAGAAGAAGACCTTGGGCGAGGGTATGAAGGCAAGGTTCCCCGTTGTGCTCCATCCCATGAACATGCTGTCGAACGGGATGGTGGCATGGGCTCCGCGCCGCATGGAGCTTATCACCACGCCCTCCTTCGACGACGGGTACACAGAGTGGAGCCGGCATCTTGCCATTCACGAGTCGCGCCACGTGGTGCAGACCACGAAAGTGATGCGCGGATGGCTCAAGGCATTATATTATGTGGTGGGCGAGCAGGCTGCAGGGGTGAGCTCGTTGTTTCTCCCCGAATGGTTCTTGGAGGGAGACGCCGTATGCACAGAGACAGCCCTCTCGGGGGGTGGACGGGGACGATTGCCTGAGGAAGGCATGGTGTATCGCGCACAGATGTTGGAAAGAGGAAAGAACTACTCGCTCAACAAATGGTTCATGGGTTCTTTTCGCGACTACACCGGCAGTTATTATGCTCTGGGTTATTATATGACAGCCTTTGCCCGCAAGGAATACGGGGCAGACATTTGGGATAAGACAACATCCCGCTACGTTCGCAGGTGGTGGCAAATCCCCATGTTTGGCAACGCCCTGAAGCATTATGCCGGGGTGGGCACAGACGGATTGTATGAGGGAACATTTAGGTATCTGCGCCGGGAATGGGAGAAGGCAGACAGCACGGGCTGTGCACCAAGGTTTCTCTCCCCCACCCCAAAGAGATATACCACCTATCGCTATCCGCAGGCCATGAGTGATGGCGTGGTGGTGGCTGTGAAGCAGAGCCTCGACGATATATCAAGCCTCGTGGCATTAAGAGACGGACGGGAAGAGAAGCTCTGCCATCTCGGCACGATGCACAGCCGCCTCAACAAAGGAGGCGGAAAGGTGTTCTGGCTGGAGATAGTGCCAGGGATAAGACATACGCAGGAGAACCATACCGTGGTGAAATCTTTCAACATGCAGACGCGCCGCCTCACTACAGCCTCGCCCCGAGGCCGTTATACCTCCATCAGCGTGGATGAAAAAGGTGAGGAGGCTGCTCTCATAAGCTTCAGCCCGGGCGGGGAATGTAGGTTGGTATTACTCAATCTGAACGACGGTGTGGAGGAACAGTCTTTTGCCGCACCCCGCGGGGTGACGCTTAAGGAAGTGGCCCTCGGAACACAAAGCACCAAAGACAAGGTGGTGGCAGCCGTGGCTATAGCCCCAGGAGGCTCGGAGATTATCCTGCTCGACACCGGCAGCGGCAGGTGGAGCACCCTCCTGGCTCCCGTGGAGGCAAACATCACTGCGCCGCGGCTACATCATGATACATTGTTTTTTGAGAGTGGGGCAAGCGGGACAAACAATATCTATGCCCTGCGCCTTGACGAGGGCTTACCCTTGCAACTCACACGGGCAAGGTTCGGAGCTTTCGACCCCGCACCATCGCCTTCGGGGGAGCTTCTTTATTCGGACTATCATGCCACGGGCTACCGCATAGCCACTCTCGGTATCGACAGCCTGAGGGAAGAGCCCGGAGGGCTTCTCTCACCCTTTGTGCACCCCCTGGCGCAAACCCTGAAGGAGCAGGAAGGGTTCAACCTCGACACAGCTTCGCTCCCCGACGTTGGTTTCAATCCGCGCCCTTACCGCAGGGCTTCGCATCTTTTCCATATACACAGCTGGGCACCGTTCTACTACGACGTGACGGAGGCAATGCAGAGTAGCGCCGACGACTTCACTACAGTGGTGAAGCCGGGGGCAATGCTGCTGTCGCAAAACGCCCTGGGCACAGCCGTGACCCAGGCGGGATGGTATTACACTCACGGCGAACACCACGGACGGCTGTCGTTTACCTACAAGGGTTGGTTTCCTGTGATTGACATCACTGCCGACCTTGGCGGCAAGGCATACGAAGTGGGGATGACCAATGACGAGGAGACGGGGCATCTCACGGCACGGACCGGCATCACAGAGAGGTCGCACCTTGAGGCAGAGACCCGCGTTTATGTGCCTTTGAACCTATCACGAGGCCACCGCCAGCGAGGAATACAGCCCTCAGTGACATATCACTTCAGCAACGACCGCTATCAGCCGCTACCCATGGCAGGCTATCGCAACTATCAATATATATTGCCTGAGGTGCAGGTCTACAACTACCGCAAGATGGCAACCCGGGATATCATCCCAAGGTGGGGCTACAGACTAAGACTGAGGTCTCTCCTACCCCTCTTTTCCGGCGGGAGCTTTGGGGGGCTCTATGCCGCAAGGCTCACAGCCTATCTCCCCGGCATCCTAAGGGGGCACGGGCTGATGCTGAGAGGGGCATACCAATATCAGAGCCTTGAGGGCAAGTCGTATTACCTCACGAACAATCTCATCGACACCCCGAGGGGATTCTCCACCATCTACCTTACGCATAGGCAGGCTGTGCTGAAGGCGGACTACCTCTTCCCCATCTGCATGCCCGACCTCAGCATCGGAGCCTTTGCATACATCCGCCGATTGCGTGGCGGAGTGTTCTACGACATGGGGATTAACCAGCTGTCGCGCAGCAGCGGGTGGCAGACGCGAAACTCTGTCGGCTTGGACGTCCTCATGGACTGGAACGCCCTGCGCCTCAACTTCCCACTCACCTTAGGCATTCGCATGGCCAAACCCTTGGGCGAGGACTCGATGCAGGCGGAAGGCATCTTCTCGGTCACCTTCTGAGAGCCCTAATCCTTGCCGATAGGCCCTCTGCCGGGAGATTTGTAACGAAAGCAGCTGTGCGCCGTCGCGTTTTATAGCTACATTTGCAGCAAAATAAACTACAAGAATTATCATTTATGCCAGAATTGTTTCCAACTAATCTGCCCTACAAGGTGGCAGACATGGGATTGGTTGATTTCGGCCGCAAGGAGATAGAAATCGCCGAACACGAGATGCCGGGGCTGATGGCCCTGCGCCAGAAATATGCCGAGAAGAAACCACTCAAGGGTGCACGTATCACCGGCTCGTTACATATGACGATACAGACAGCAGTGCTCATCGAGACATTGGTGGCACTGGGCGCCGACGTGCGTTGGGCAAGCTGCAACATCTTTTCCACACAGGACCATGCCGCAGCAGCCATAGCAGCCGACGGCGTACCCGTCTTTGCCTGGAAGGGCGAGACACTGGAGGAATATTGGTGGTGCACCGACATGGCACTGCGCTTCCCGGGAGGCAAGGGACCTCACCTCATTGTGGACGATGGCGGCGACGCTTCATTATTGGTGCATAAGGGCTATAGGGCTGAAGAAAATCCCGATACAGTAAAAACAGAGGGCAGCAACCATGAGGAGAAGGTCATCCTGAGCACTCTCAGCCGCATCTTGGAGGAAGACAACACCCGCTGGCATCGCACCGTGGAGGAGATGAGAGGAGTGTCGGAGGAGACAACCACCGGCGTGCATCGTCTCTATCAGATGATGGAAAAAGGAGAGCTGCTTGTGCCGGCAATCAATGTAAACGACTCGGTGACCAAGTCGAAGTTCGACAACCTATACGGCTGCCGCGAGTCGTTGGCGGACGGCATCAAACGGGCTACCGACGTGATGGTGGCAGGTAAGGTTGTGGTGGTTGCCGGCTATGGCGACGTGGGCAAAGGCTGTGCCCACTCGATGCGAAGCTACGGAGCTCGCGTAATAATCACCGAGATAGACCCGATATGTGCCCTTCAGGCTGCAATGGAAGGTTTTGAGGTAACAACAATGGAAGAGGCTGTGAAGGAAGGCAACATCTTTGTGACAGCCACCGGCAACTGCGATATCATCACTATCGATGACATGACGAGGATGAAGGACCAAGCCATAGTGTGCAACATCGGGCATTTCGACAACGAGATACAGGTGGACCACCTTGTGAGCTATCCCGGCATCCGGCGGACCAATATAAAGCCTCAGGTGGACAAATATACCTTCCCCGACGGGCATAGCATATTCCTCTTGGCTGAAGGCAGACTTGTAAACCTTGGTTGCGCAACGGGGCATCCGTCGTTTGTTATGAGCAACTCGTTTACGAACCAGGTGCTCGCACAGATGGACCTATGGCAGAAGGATTATAAGACGGGTGTATATCGCTTGCCCAAGCATTTGGACGAGGAGGTGGCGCGCCTTCACTTGGAGCGTATAGGAGTGAAGCTCTCTGTGCTCACCCCAAAGCAAGCCGACTACATTGGCGTGAAGGTTGAAGGTCCATACAAAGCCGAACACTACAGATACTAAACCATGATGGCAACCCAAGAAACAACACTCTCGCTCATCGTGCCCGTCTACAATCGTCCGGGAGAAGTGGATGAGCTGCTGGAGAGCCTCACAAAGCAGACCGAAGGAGGCTTTGAGGTAATAATTGTGGAGGATGGCTCGGCAAATCCTTGCCGGCAGGTGGTGGATAAGTATGCCGACCGCCTTAAGCTAAGCTACCACGTTATCCCCAACGGCGGCCCCGGCAAGGCACGCAACTACGGAGCCGGGCAAGCCACCACGGACTACCTCATTGTGTTGGATTCGGATTGCATACTGCCGCCGGGATACATCGAGGCAGTGAAAAAAGAACTAAGGGAGAGTGGTGCGGATGCGTTCGGCGGCCCGGACAAGGCATCGGAAGGATTCACCGACGTGCAGAAAGCCATCAACTACTCGATGACCTCGTTTCTCACCACAGGCGGTATACGCGGAGGGAAAAAGAAGGGAATGGATAAGTTTTATCCCCGCAGCTTTAATATGGGGATACGGCGGAGCGCATACGAGGCCCTGGGAGGGTTCTCGGACATGCGTTTTGGCGAAGACATAGACTTCAGCATTCGCCTCTATAAGGGCGGCTATAAGGTGAGGCTGTTCCCCTCGGCTTGGGTCTTCCACAAGCGGAGGACCGACTGGAAAAAGTTTTTCCGACAGGTCTACAACTCGGGCATTGCCCGCATCTCGCTCTTTAAGAAATATCCCGAGTCGCTAAAGGTGGTACACATGCTGCCGGCAGCGTTCACACTGGGAGTGGTGCTGCTCATCGTCGGGGCACTGTTTTGCCCATGGAGCCTCGCGCCGCTGGGGCTTTTCGCAGTGATAATCTTTGTGGACTCGCTGCTCAGAAACAAAAGCGCATGGATTGGCGCGCTGTCGGTGGTTGCCTCCTTCATCCAGCTCACAGGCTACGGCAGCGGCTTCTTGGCTGCCGTATGGAACCTGCTAATCCTGAAGAAGGAGAGCTACTCGGCGTTTGTGAAGAACTTCTACAACTGAGAATCCTTCTTTTTGAAACATTCCCAAGCGGAATAGCCCACAGCACCTATCAGCAGCAGTAGGATAAGGAACGAACTGTATGCCGACACGTTGGCAGCCAAGATGTAGGCATCGGGCTGGAAGCGGAACACCACGGTATGTTCGCCCGAAGGCACAACCATGCCGCGCAGTATCCAGTCGGCACGGAAATGAGGAGTCTCCACGTCATCCACATATGCCTTCCATCCCGGATGGTAGTATACCTCGGAGAACACAACCAACTGGTCGGTAGCCGACTTGGTGTGATAGGTGAGGTTGCCCGGACGATATTTCTCGAGCACAACAGAGGCAGAGGAGTCTTTCTGCGGGGTAAATCCCTTGAGGCAATCCTCAAAACGCTTGTCCACAACAGCCGTGGTACGCGGGTTGAGGGTATTAAGGGCTTCCATCTCGGCATCTGCATTCTCCACCACCTTGAGATTGTCTACACACCAAGCGTTGCCCATGGCATAGGGGTTGCGCAGAGGCTTGCTGTCGGGGTTGTAGATGATATATCGGGTGTTGAGCATATTCAAAGAATAGGATGCAGCAAGCGCGGAGAGAATTTCTTCTGCCGTCTTGGCTGTCTTGAGGGTAGTGATAATGTTTTGGCACTCTGCATCAAGGCGGTGGTCAATCAGCTCCTGATATCTGCGTAGTTTCACGGCGTGATAGCCACCGATGGAGTGATGATAGAACGACACATCGGTGTCTTGCCATGGATTGTTGAGCCCGAGCACACGGAACGAAGGGTCTGTGTCCTTAAGTATCTCCGTATCGGCAGTGCGCTCCTTATAGTTTGCTGCCGGTTGCTCGTTGACATAGTTGCTGTCGTTGAGATAACGGCGGTCTACCATCCAAAGGTCTGCCAAAACAAGAACTGCCATGCCCGCGCCCACAAGGGTTGCCACCCGGGGCTTGCGTCCGGACTTCCAGAACCATACCAAAAGCGCCGCGCCAAAGAGGATGAAGAGAAGTGAACGGATGGCATCCTTTGAAGCCAAAGATGCACGGTCGGAAAGCAGAGCAGTGTAGTACCACTCCGGCAGTTTGTCAGTGAACTGCGCGTCGTAATCGGAATGGAAATTGAGCAGCAGCGTAGGCATCAGCCAAAGCACCAAGCACAGACCTCCCGTAAGGCCCAATGCCCAGAAGAAACCTTTCTTCATCTCTGCCTCATCCACCTTGCCCGCAAGCACATCCCTCAAACCCCAGATTCCGATAAGCGGGAACACCATACCGGGAATCACCAATGCCATCTCAACCGTTCGAAACTTGTTGTAGAGCGGGAGATGATGGAACATAATGTCGTTGAACATATCGAAGTTTCTGCCCAGTGCCAGGAGAGCGAGAAATACGGAGCCGGCAAACAGCCACCATTTCATAGGGTTCTTTATCACGAACATGCCAAGCACAAAGAGGAAGCACACCAAGGCGCCGAAGTATACCGGTCCCGAGGTGAAGGGTTTGTCGCCCCAGTAGGTGTAGGTCTGTATCTCCTTCCCCACCTTCGCTCCGTTTTTGCGCAGTTCTTTGTATAGTTCCGATGTGTCGTCGAGTGTTCCGCCGGAGCCACCGCCGTAGACATTGGGCACAATCACCGTCATCAGTTCCTTCCACCCGTAGCTCCACTGAAAGGCGTAATCTTTGTCCAATCCCGACGAGACTTTCTCTACATGTCCGCTTGCATCGGCTTTGGGTGTAAGCTCGGTTGCTCCACGTATGGAATGCTGGCCCAAATCCCAGTTGGCATACATTCCTTTGGCATTAGGAAGAACAGCCAAGAGGACGCACGCCGCCATGATGAGCGACGTCTTCAACCATTCCCCGTAAGCCTTCTCGCGCATCTTCATCCACGTATATCCTATATAAATGAACATGCAGAGAAGCACCAAATAGTAGGTTATCTGCACGTGTCCGTTTGCCAGCGAGAAAGCCACGCCAAGAAGAAACAGCACCGCGCCCCAAAGCCATTTGCGCTTAAACAACAGATACATTCCCGCCAGGGTCAACGGCATGTAGGCAATAACGTATGCCTTGACAATATGTCCGGCTTCGATGATGATGATATTGTAGGATGCAAAGGCAAACGCCACTGCGCCCGCGATGGCAAGCCACCAGCTCACTCCCATCACACACATCAAGAGGTAGAAACATACCAACCCGATGAAGACCATTGCCGCATGGAAGTAGCCCGGCTCCTTCAGCCAGCCATCCACAATAAGATACGAGGGTAGCTCGGGCGCCGGATTGCCGTAGGTCGCGCTGTAGGGCATACCCGAGAACATAGCGTCGGACCATAGACTATACTCACCCTTCTCGGCTGTCTTGGCGTATTTTTCCGTCTGGCTGCCGCCCATTCCTGCGGCTTTTATGTTATCGCTCTGATGTATCACCTTCCCGTCGAATACGGCAGGAGAGAAATATGCCATTGACAACCCAAGAAACAAGACAAGGGCAGCCACGTGCTTGCCCACCTCTTTCATCACTCTGTGCATAATATTTTCTTTCTTTTGTTTCGTTTATACTCTTCCTTTCACCAATTTGGCTGCATAGAAACGCAGGGCAAACCATACGTGGAGCAGCGTGGTGGATATCTTGCCGTAGTAGCGACACATTATCTCGTATCTCTCCTTCAGCGAGGCTTTGCGCTGCGAGGTGCTCACTCCTCCGTCGAGGAAGTTGGTGAGCGTCTGACGCGTGTTGTATATCTTTCCTGCCTGCTTCATGCAACGTATACACCAGTCGAAATCGGATGAATAGCGATACGACAAATCGTACATGGGGGCAATCCTCCGCCGGGCAACAAACGACTGATGGCACACCTTCATCCCCATCCTGAAACTCTTCCATGAGAGCTTACCGGGGGCTTTCAGTCGGCGCCGCCCAAGAGAGCGACCGTTTTCGTCCACTATGGCTGTCTCGCCATAGATGATATCCGGCAGGTTCTTTTTCTTTTCTATGAGGGAGACGATGCGTTGGAGAGTGTCGGAGG
>CAVGKO010000011.1:0-17949 GCA_963629885.1 Anaerobutyricum sp. | reverse complement strand
TCGTGTTGGGGTCTTTCGACAATTTCGAGGAGAAATTAGACAATCTCCGACTTTTTTACGACAAGGTTATTCCCAAAATAGGATGGGAGAAATACAGTATACTGAATTTGAAATACAAGAATCAGGTTGTTTGTACTAAAAGATAAATGATATGGCATACACGGACTTTATAGCGGTTATCGACCTTGGCTCCTCGCATATGGTTGGCATGGTGGGGACGAAGAACCAGAGGGGAACGCTCTCGATTATTGCCTACGATGTAGAGGATTCATCCTCCTGCATACGGAGAGGATGCGTATATAACGTGGATGAGACGGCAAATAAAATTAAGCGGCTTATCCTAAAGCTCGAAAACAAGTTGGGTGGCGCCAAGATTGCCAAGGTGTATGTCGGCATAGGAGGGCAGTCGTTGCATTCCATTGACCATACGGTTTCTCGCGTATTGGGTACCGATGGGGTGGTGACGGAAGAGATTATAAACGGCTTGTATGAAGAATGCAAGAGTTTCCATCCGGACCTCTTGGATGTGTTGGCAGTGGTTTCTCCCACATATACCTTAGATGATAAACTTGAGCCTAATCCGGTAGGTATTCCTTGCAGCAGGATTGAGGCCCGCTATAAACTGATTGTCGGACGACCTTCCTTGAGACGTTATCTGAACGACGGCATTGCAGTACGGGCCAAAATAGAAATTGCCGGGATTATTGTCTCGCCGTTGGCTTTGGCAGATGTGGTGCTTACCGACAACGAGAAGAATTTGGGTTGTGCTCTGATTGGTTTCGGGGCCGGAGTGACCACTCTTACAGTTTATAAGGGTGGGCGGTTGATAGACCTCTCGGTTATTCCTTTTGGAGGTAATCTCATCACTCGAGATATCACCAACCTTCGTTTGGTGGAGTCTGAAGCCGAACGTGTGAAGTTGACTTACGGTAGTGCCATGATGGAGAAAAATGGTGACCAAAGTATTCAAGTAAGTACTGCCGACGGTATGGGTATGTGTGAGATAAAACTATCTGACTTGACCTATGTGATAGAGGCCCGCATAAAAGAGATTCTTGAAAATGTATATGCCCGCATCGAAGCGACAGGTCTCATGGATTCGTTGGGTGCCGGCATTGTTATAACCGGTGGGGCTGCTGCCTTGAAGAATCTTCCCGAGATTATCCGTGAGCGGCTGAAGATGGATGTCCGCTGTTCTGCCGCACGTAAAGGAACGGTTGAAGGCGGTGATGCTATTGCAGGAAAACCAGAGTATGCCGTGGCCATCGGCTTGTTGACGAAAGGAACGAAAAATTGCGCATACATCCAGCCAAAGGTTGAAAAGCCGAATCCTGTAGAAACGAAAGAAGAAGAACCGAAGAAGGAAGAGCCGAGAGTGGTTTCCGACAATGGCAAGAAGCAAAATGGCAAAAGAGGCGGTTTCTCTGATTTTTGGAGAAAGACGGTTAACGATTTTGGCAAGGGCTTGTTTGATGAGGAATAAAATAAATCAAGGAATGGACTAAAACCCGGAAAGCAATGAAAGACGACGAAATATTAGAATTCGATTATCCGAAAGATACTCTTAAAATCATCAAAGTTATTGGTGTAGGAGGCGGTGGCGGCAACGCGGTTTCCCATATGTACAAAGAAGGGATACATGATGTCTCATTCGTTTTGTGCAATACAGATAATCAGGCTTTGAGCATGTCGGAAGTGCCGGACAAATTGTTGTTGGGCCGTAGCATCACCCAAGGGTTGGGGGCAGGCAATAAGCCCGAGCGGGCCAAGATGGCTGCTGAAGAGAGTATTGATGATATTCAAAGGATGCTTAGCGACGGCACAAAGATGGTCTTCATCACTGCCGGAATGGGTGGTGGTACCGGAACCGGAGCTGCTCCGGTTATTGCCCGCATCGCCAAGGATATGGGTATTCTGACTGTCGGCATCGTTACCATTCCTTTTGTTTTTGAAGGCGAACGTAAGATTCTTCAGGCTTTGAACGGTGTTGAGGCGATTAGTAGTAATGTGGATGCATTGCTTGTAATCAACAACGAACGTTTGCGGGTCATATATCCTGACTTAACCGTGACCAATGCTTTTGGGAAAGCGGATGATACGTTGACAATTGCCGCCAAGAGTATTGCCGAGATTATTACCCGTCCCGGTATAATCAACCTCGATTTTGCCGATGTTTATACAACTTTGAAAGATGGTGGCGTTGCCTTGATGAGTAACGGCTATGGTGAAGGCGACGGACGTGTGCGTCAGGCTATCGAAGATGCGTTGAATTCCCCGTTACTGAACAACAACGATGTCTTTAAGTCCAAAAAGATATTGTTTAATATTCTATTCAGCAGGGAAGGCGAACTGCTTATGGAAGAAATGGAATATGTGAGCGACTTCATGGCTCGTTTCGGGCGCGACATTGATGTGATTTGGGGTACGGCTATCGATGATACGCTGGGGGCAAAGGTGAAGATTACAATTCTGGCAACCGGCTTTGGGGTGGACGACATTCCGGAGATTGCCGAGAAACATCGTGGCGACCATATGCGTATGACGGAGGAAGAAATTCGTCAGGAGGAAGAGCGTCAGGAGAAGGAACGCAATGATAGGGACTTAATCAACAAATATTATGGCAATTCGGGGACGCAGATAAATCGTGTGGCAGCCCGTGCCAAGGCCGTTGTGCTTATGCCCGACGAGTTGGATGATGACAAGCTGATTGCCATACTCGAAGATAACCCTACATATGACCGCGACCCGAAGATTGTAGCCCGTGCCCGTTCCAAGGTGCAGGAGAATGGTGGCAGTAAGGAGTCGGCGGGGGCTTCGGAAAATAAACGCGATGCCGGAGGTAAGCATGTGATAAGTTTCAGATAATAACTAAAAGCAGTTGATATATGGATTTGTTTGAAAGAGTCAGCGAAGACATTAAAAGCGCAATGAAGGCAAAAGACAAGGTTGCCCTCGAGACATTGAGAAATGTGAAGAAAGTTTTTTTGGAAGCAAAGACTGCTCCCGGAGCCAACGATACTTTGACGGATGCCGAAGCAACGAAGATGATTCAGAAACTGGTGAAGCAAGGCAAGGATTCTGCGGCAATCTATAATCAGCAGAACCGTGCAGACTTGGCGGATGCCGAGTTGGCACAGGTAAAGGTGCTTGAGACATATCTCCCCAAGCAGATGACCATGGAGGAACTGGAAGCGGAGATAAAAGAAATCATTGCCAAGGTGGGCGCTGCAGGTCCTAAAGACATGGGTAAGGTAATGGGCGTTGCTTCCAAGGCATTAGTTGGAAGGGCAGAAGGCCGTGCTATCTCGGAAACGGTAAAACGTCTGCTTAACAGCTGACAAATGATATGACTGTTAATTGACGGTATTATGATTACATTTATCTGTTGCCTCGTAGCCCTCGTAGTGGGCTATTTTGTTTATGGTGCGTTCATAGAACGTATCTTTGGCATCGACCCCTCCCGCAAAACGCCGGCTTATACGCATCAAGACGGAGTGGACTATATCCCGATGGCCTCATGGAAAGTCTTTATGATTCAGTTCTTGAACATTGCCGGCCTTGGTCCGATTTTCGGTGCCATTATGGGAGCGAAGTTCGGTACGGCTTCTTTTCTGTGGATTGTGTTGGGAACAATCTTTGCCGGTGCCGTTCACGACTATATAGCCGGAATGCTTTCTTTGCGTCACGACGGAGAGAGCCTGCCGGAGATTGTCGGCCGTTATCTTGGCAATGATTTCAAGCAGTTTATGCGTGGCTTTGCTGTGGTTTTGATGGTCTTGGTGGGTGCTGTGTTTGTAGCAGGACCGGCGGGGCTGTTGGCAAAGCTCACTCCTGAATATCTCGACACCACTTTTTGGATAATCGTTGTCTTTATCTATTACATCTTGGCAACCATGTTGCCTATCGATAAGATTATCGGAAAGATTTATCCGTTGTTCGCAGCAGCTTTGTTGTTTATGGCTGTCGGAATCTTGGTGATGTTGTTCGTAAATTATCCGCCGCTGCCGGAGCTGACCGACGGCTTGGCAAACAAACATCCGGACAATCTGCCTATTTTCCCGATAATGTTCGTCAGCATTGCCTGTGGCGCTATTTCCGGATTCCATGCCACTCAAAGTCCGCTTATGGCCCGTTGTATCAAGAGCGAGAAAATGGGGCGTCCGGTATTCTACGGAGCCATGGTTACCGAAGGCATCGTTGCTTTGATATGGGCAGCAGCAGCCACCTATTTCTATCACGAGAACGGAATGGGCGAGAATAATGCGGCTGTTATTGTGGACAGCATAACGAAAAACTGGCTTGGAACGGTCGGTGGCGTGTTGGCTGTTTTGGGAGTTATTGCCGCACCTATTACCTCGGGTGATACGGCATTCCGTTCTGCCCGTCTGATTGTGGCGGATTTCTTGCATAAGGAACAAAAGACCATGATGAGTAGGTTGATGATTTGCATCCCGCTGTTCATTGTGGCAATCGGCATATTGTTATACAGCTTGAAAGACAAAGCCGGCTTTGATATGATTTGGCGTTATTTCGCTTGGACGAATCAGACCTTGGCGGTGTTTACCCTTTGGGCATTGACCGTTTTCATGGTACGTTCAAAGAAGCCGTATATCGTCACATTGATTCCGGCATTGTTTATGACGGCAGTATGCTCTACCTATCTCTTCGTTGCCCCGGAATGTTTGGGCATGGACGCCGATATTTCGCGTATGATAGGTATTGCCATCACGGCCATCTTGCTGATATATTTCCTTTGGTGGAAAAAGAAAAATAATACACAGATAATAAAGGAAGAGTGATTTCGGGATGGCGAATGATGTATTGAGACAAACACGGTCGGTACCGGAGCCAACGCTCCGGCGGTTGCCTTGGTATCTGGCATTCTTGAAACTGCTGGAGAAGAGGGGTGAGGTGTGTGTGTCGTCTACTCAGATAGCCAAAGAGATTGGTGTCGACCCCAGCCAGGTGGCAAAAGACATCTCGTTTGTCAATATCACGGGGAAGACCCGCGTGGGGTACGACATTGCCACTCTCATAAGTGTGTTGGAAGACTTCCTGGGCTTCACCGCCCGCCACAAGGCTTTTCTGTTTGGTGTCGGCAGCCTCGGGGCAGCTCTTTTGCAGGATACCGGTTTGCACCAATACGGATTGGAGATTGTTGCCGGCTTTGATGTACAGCGAAGTTTGGCAGGCAAGGTTGTGGGAGGCGTACCGGTGTTCCACATGGACGATTTACTCGCTAAGCAGCGTGAGTATGGGGCAACAATCGGTGTGATTACCGTGCCTGTCGATAGGGCGCAGGAGGTGACCGATAGGGTCATAACCTGCGGCATTCGCGCGCTGTGGAACTTCACCCCCTTCCGCATACATGTCCCCGAGGATGTCGTTGTGCAAAACACCTCTATGTATGCCCACCTGGCTGTTATGTTTAACCGCATGAACTCCATAAACCACTGAGATGAAGATTATCGCCGTAGGAATGAATTATGCAGAGCACAATAAAGAACTGCATCATTCGTTAGAATTGTCGGAGCCTACACTCTTTATGAAAGCCGAATCGTCGTTGCTGAAAGACGGGAAGCCGTTTTTCATCCCCGACTTCTCGTCGGAGATTCACTACGAGACGGAGATTGTTGTAAAGATTGACCGGCTGGGTAAGAACATTGCTGAGCGTTTTGCCCATCGTTACTACAACGAGGTGACTGTCGGCATCGATTTTACTGCCCGCGACTTGCAGCGCGACCTGCGTGCAAAGGGGTTGCCTTGGGAGATAAGCAAGTCCTTCGACGGCTCGGCTGTCATTGGGCAGTTCGTCCCGTTAAGCGAGGTGGGTGGTGATATCGGGAATATCCCGTTCAGTCTTGATATCAACCAACAGACGGTGCAGAAAGGCAATACCTCCGATATGCTTTTCGCGGTGGATAGAATTATTGCCTACGCAAGCCGTTTCTTTACCCTGAAGATGGGCGACTTGATATATACGGGGACGCCTGTCGGGGTGGGGCCTGTCAGCATTGACGACCATCTTGAGGGGTATGCCGCCGGGAAGAAGTTGCTCGATTTCCACGTGAGATGACGTGGAAGGAAAAGAGACTATGTTACGATTCTTATATATACTAATGATAAGTGTTTGCGCGTGGGCAACAGCCCTGGGCGCAGACGGGGGTCGGTACGCATCCAACTCACTTCTTGCATCGGGCAAGTGGGTGAAGATACGCGTAGACGATAGCGGCATATACAAGTTGACGTATGCCGACCTTCGCTCGATGGGTTTCTCCGACCCTGCGAAGGTGGCGGTCTATGGTTACGGTGGCGGCCTCTTGAGCGAGGATTTTGCTACGACCTACACAGACGATGTGCCGGAAGTGCCTCTGTGGCGCGGCGGCGACTATATACTATTCTACGCTTGCGGCCCGGTTACTTGGAGCTACGATGGAGAGACGCAGAGTTTTGTGCATACCCGCAACCCATATTCCGACTACGGCTATTATTTCCTTAGCGACAGCGGAGAGGCGGTGGAGGAGATGGAGACAGTGGCGTCCGCGGAAGGAGCCTCGTTGCAGGTTGCGACGTTCGACGACTATCGTCTGCATGAGCAAGAGTTGGTTTCGGTGAACAACTCCGGTCGCGAACTTTTCGGCGAAGCCATGGACATGACACTTTCGCGCGATATCACCTTCAGTGGCATCACCGGCATCACTAACGGCGACGGTAAGGTGGCACTCCGGTTTATTGCCAAGCCAATCTCGGGCACCGGCAGCGTGAGCCTCAGCATAGGCGGCGAGACGCTTATCTCGCAGACCATAGCCAACGCCAATGGTAGCAACGACACATATACGATGGCACGTTCGGTATATCGGGTGGTAGACTGGACGGGCGAGAAGACTGAGAACGTGAAGGTCAACGTGCGATATGGCAAGCTTGGCGACAAGAACGTTCACCTCGATTATATCCGCCTGCAGATGCAGCGCGAACTGCGGCCCTATGGTGCCTGCACATTTTTCCGCAGTCTCGCCTCCGTGGGCAATGCCACGCGCTTCACGGTGAGCGGTGCCGACGCAAACACGCTTGTCTTCGACGTTACCGACAAGCTACATCCCAAGGAGATGGCAACGGATTGGAGCGGCGACAACCTTACATTCTCCATCCCCGCAGGCACTCTGCGTGAGTTTGCCCTCGTGCAGAAGGGTGGGGCATTGCCTACGCCGACGGTGGTTGGGGAGGTGACGAACCAGAACCTCCACGCCTTGCCCGAGACCGATATGATTATCATCGCCAAGCCGGGACTGGCTTCGGAGGCGGAGCGTCTTGCCGAGGCACACCGCACGCACGACGGACTCAGCGTGCAGGTAGTCAACCCCGAGGCCATATACAACGAGTTCTCGAGCGGTACGCCCGACGCAACAGCCTATCGCCGTTTCATGAAGATGTTCTACGACCGGCGGACGTCGGATGCCGATGCCCCGAAGTATCTGCTTCTCTTCGGCGACGGCGCGTTCGACAACCGTCTCATCACCTCCTCTTGGCAGAGCGTTACGACAAGCAATATGCTGCTCACCTATCAGACCGAGGAGTCGCTCGACAGGGAGAGTATGGTTATTGACGACTATTTCGGCTTCCTCGACGACAGCAACAATGGCAAGGGGTTGAGCACGATGAAGGTCAACATCGGCATCGGCCGTTTCCCCGTCCGCACTGAGACGGAAGCCGCGCGGATGGTTGACAAGGTTATAAGTTATATGAACAACACCGACCTCGGGACATGGAAAAACCGCGTATGCTTCATTGCCGACGATGGTAGTAGTGCC
This sequence comes from Anaerobutyricum sp., assembly GCA_963629885.1. Classification (GTDB taxonomy): domain Bacteria; phylum Bacteroidota; class Bacteroidia; order Bacteroidales; family Tannerellaceae; genus Parabacteroides. The sequence continues at coordinate 10,141 of CAVGKO010000011.1, read as the reverse complement.
GACAGCTATACGACGGACCACGCCAAGCAGGCGGACCAGTTGGGCGAATATATCAACGAGAACCATCCGGAATTCTTGGTCAATAAAATCTACTTCGACGCATATAAGAAGGACGTCTCGGCGGGACTGGCCACCTACCCGGAGGTGAAGACGGAGATACAGAAGCAGCTGAAGGACGGATTGCTGCTCATCAACTATACGGGCCACGGCAACACCACCTCGTGGAGCGACGAGAAGGTGCTTACCGAAAGCGATATCACGAAGTCCACCTACACTCACCTGCCCATTTGGATTACGGCGACGTGCGACTTCTGCCGCTTCGATGCCCCGGTGACCTCTGCCGGCGAGCAGGTCTTCCTCAACGCCACCAGTGGCGGCATCGGGCTTTTCACCACTACCCGCGTGGCGTATTCCGACCCTAACTTCGTAATCAACCGCTCGCTGATACAAAACCTGTTTGAGAAGAATAACGGCAAGCGTTTGACGCTTGGCGAGGTGATGAAGCAAATGAAACGGAGCTTGGGCTCCAACTTCTACAAGCTTGGCTTCACCCTGATTGGCGACCCCGCATTGACGCTGGCGTACCCGGAATATAAGATGAAGGTGACGGCAGTGAACGGCGAGGCGGTGACGGGCGATGCCGTGGTGTTTAAGGCTCAGCAGAAGGTGACGGTTGAGGGCGAGGTGCTGGATGCCAGCGGCGCCGTTGCCACCGGTTTCACGGGCTTGCTTCAGCCCACCGTGATGGACAGCCGCGTAAGCTGCGAGACGCTCGACAACAACAGCACCGGCACGACATTCTCTTATACCGACTATACCAATGTGCTCTTCACCGGCAACGATTCGGTACGCGCCGGCAAGTTCAGCTTCACCTTCACCGTGCCGAAAGACATATCCTACTCCTCGCAATATGGCAAGATGAATCTATATGCTTCGGATGAGGCGAGTGGCACGGAGGCGCAGGGGGCATTCCTGAACTATCGTGTGGGAGGGACGGCAGACGATGCCGTCGACGACACGGAAGGTCCCGAGATACGCGCCCTCTACATGAACGACACAACGTTTGTGGATGGTGGCGCGGTAAACACCACCCCGCTATTTGTGGCCCGTCTTTGGGACGAGAGTGGCGTGAACATCACCGGTAGCAGCATTGGGCACGATATGATGCTTATTGTTGACGGCAACACGGCGCTCAGCTTCAACCTCAACAGCTACTACGAGCAGACGGTGGGCACCGATGGCGAGGGGATTGTGTCGTACTCGCTTCCCACTCTGACGCCGGGCTTGCACAGCGCCGAGTTTAAGGTGTGGGACATCTGCAACAACTCCACGACCCGCACGTTCACCTTCGAGGTGAAGGAAGGTATCAAGCCCTCACTCTTGGAACTCACGGCGTCGCCCAGCCCTGCGCGCGAGGAGGTGACGTTCCATCTCATGCACAACCGTCCCGGCAGCCGGTTGACGGTGGGCATCATGGTCTACGACATAGCGGGCCGCCTCGTGTGGAAGCACGAAGAGAGTGGTGCCTCGGAGCTGTTCCGCTCCTATACGGTAAGCTGGGACTTGAGTAATAACCGCGGCGGTCGTCTGCGTCCCGGCGTGTATATCTATCGTGCGGCAATAAGTTGCGAGGGCTCGAAGGAGGCAACGGATGCCAAGAAATTAATCATCCTCGCACAATAAAGCCGTGAGGAATCAGTTTATATGTTCGTAATCAGGCGAGCCCTTTGGTGGTTCGCTGTTCGGAAGAGAAAAGCAATATGAAAAGAAAATCAAGAATCAATGTACTTATAGTGGCCGTCGGCCTTCTTGGAATGAGCCTGGCGGTGCATGCCGATGGCGACAAGTCGAAGTTTGCCCCGGTGAACACGGCGGTGCCGTCGCTGTCGATTGCGCCCGATGCCCGTGGCGGTGCGATGGGTGATAACGGAGCATCTACCACTCCTGACGTCAACTCGCAGTATTGGAACCCGGCGAAGTATGCCTTCATGTATAGCAAGGCGGGCGTTTCTTTGTCGTACACCCCGTGGTTGCGCAAGTTGGTGAGCGACGTGGCGCTGGCAAACCTCTCGGGTTATTATAAGATTGGGAGCAGCGACCTCCAGGCCATTGGTGCTTCGTTGCGCTACTTCTCTTTGGGAGAGGTGCCCTACAACCCGATTAGTGGCGAGACCACCGGCGGCTATTCCGTCAACCCCTACGAGATGGCCTTCGACGTGAGCTACAGCCGTAAGTTGTCGGAATCCTATTCAATGGCGGTTGCCATGCGTTATATCCGTTCCGATATGGGTAACGACCCGTCGGACGAGAGCCGCGTGCCCGGTAGTGCCTTCTCGGCAGACATCTCCGGTTACTTGGAGAAATACGTGATATTGGGGCAGGCTGAGGCGCTGTGGAGCTTTGGCTACAACATCTCCAATATCGGTACTAAGATTTCTTACGATGGAGGTACAACCAACGAGTTCCTGCCCACCACCCTCCGCATCGGAACAGGTATGCTCTATCCCATCGACGACTACAACCGCATAGGTCTCTACCTCGACCTCAGCAAATACCTCGTGCCTTCGCTGCCGTATCTCTCGGAGGGCTATAGCGATGAGGAGAAGGAAGAATACGACCGCAAGAAAGAAGAATACAACACCGTGTCGGGAATCTCCGGCATCTTCAAGTCGTTTGGCGACTCGCCCGACGGATTTAAGGGCGAGCTTCAGGAGGTGATGGTCTCCGTGGGTGCTGAATACAGCTACAACGACCAATTCTTTGTTCGCGGTGGTTATTTCTACGAGAATGCCAACAAGGGTAACCGTCAGTATTTCTCCGTGGGTGCCGGCTTCCGCATGAGCGTCTTCCAGCTCGATGCCGCCTACCTCGTGAGCACGGTGCAGAGCAACCCGCTCGACCAGACACTGCGTTTCTCCCTTTCGTTTGATATGGACGGCATCCGAAACCTCTTCAAATAACGTTCAATGAAGATTCGTGTGGGCTTTGGCTACGATGTGCACGCTCTCGCTCCGGAGCGCGAGCTGTGGATTGGAGGCATCAGGATTGAGCATACGCTCGGTCTTGTGGGCCATAGCGATGCGGACGTGCTGATACACGCCATTTGCGACGCCTTGCTTGGGGCTGCCGACATGCGCGACATCGGTTACCACTTCCCCGACACCGACGGCAAATATGAGGGCATCGACAGTAAGATACTGCTCAAGGAAACGATGAAGCTACTGCGCGATGCGGGCTACGAGTTGGGTAACATTGATGCAACCGTGGCTGCCGAACGACCTAAACTCAATCCCCATATACCGCTGATGAAGCAGACTCTTGCAGATGTGTTGGGGGTAGATGCCGGCGACATCTCCATCAAGGCCACAACCACCGAGCGCCTGGGCTTCACCGGGCGGCAGGAGGGCATTGCTGCCTATGCGACGGTGCTTATCACTCGCTCCGATTCATCTCAAGCTCGATAATCCTCTGTTCCTTCTCCAAAAGAAGAGCCTTCAGCTTCTCTATCTGCGCCTTCAGCTGCGCAACCTCTTCGTTGACGGTCTCCACGGGGGCTTTCTGCTCTTCAATAAGCATCTCACCCTTGCCGAGGATAATCCATTCCGGCCGCACCTTCGGACACGTCTTGATAACATTTATAACTGTGCTCAGCTGGGGGTCGCTCTTCCTCATACGCAGCGACCGGAACGTGGAGTAGGGTATCCTGCACCGCCTCAACACTTCGGTTGTGTCCAGTTTGTAGTGCTCTGCAATCTGCTCCAATCTCTTGTAGAATGTCCCCATGATATTTACGCTTTGCGTTCATTGCGCGCAGGGCGCCGTGAACAGTTAGACTCGCTACAAAGATATAAAAACGTTGCATTTGCGTCAAAAAAACACTGTCGAAAACATCAAACGTTGCATTTGCACACAAAAGTGCGTTGCATTTGCGTCCAAGCGTTGCATTTGCGCACAAGAAAGCGTTGCATTTGCGTCCGCTCGTTGCATTTGCGCACAAGAAACAGTATTCTTCCCATTCAAGTGTTGCATTTGCACAGCAAAATGGAGTGTTGCTTTGATGAAACGTTGCATTTGCACGGTGAAATACAGTGTTTCTTCGTTCAAGCGTTGCAGTTGCACGAAAAAATACAGTGTTTCTTGGATGAAGCGTTGCATTTGCACGATAGAAACAGTGTCTTTTCGTCCACGCGTTGCATTTGCACGGTAGAAAACAGTGTTTTTTCGTTCAAGCGTTGCATTTGCGTCGCTTCTTTCGGGTGATATTGTGTGTCTATACATAAATTCGTAGCTTTGAAGCGCACAAAAAACTAAGCGAGACATGAAAAACAACGACTGGAAAGACCGCTTGGGGATGGTCTACTCCACCAATCCCGATTTCAAATACGAAACTTCGTCCACCGAGGAAGAAACGACGCCCGAGAAGGGTGCGCAGATGTTGCGCGTCAAATTAGACAAGCACGCCAGAGGGGGCAAGACGGTTACGCTGGTCACGGGCTTTCGCGGCACGGAGGCTGACCTTGTGGCGCTGGGCAGATTGCTCAAGGTGCGCTGCGGCGTGGGTGGCTCGGCGAAAGACGGCGAGATTATTGTGCAGGGCGACCTTCGCCAAAAGGTGCTCGACATACTGCTGAAAGAAGGCTACACGAAGAGCCGAATGGTTTGACAAACAATAAAGAATTATGCTGACTATCTACAGAGCCTCTGCCGGAGCGGGCAAGACGCATCGCTTGACCGGCGAATACCTCGCCCTCTTGTTTGCCGGAGCGAGGGATGCCTACCGCCGTATCCTGGCGGTGACGTTCACCAACAAAGCCACCGACGAGATGAAGAGCCGCATCGTGAGTGAGCTTCATGCCCTCGCCTCGGGGGCAAAGTCGGACTATCTCGCATCGCTCTCTGCCCGGCAGGGGCAGACCGAGGATGTGATACGCCGCCGTGCCGCGCAGATTCTTGCCGACATACTCAACGACTATTCGGCGTTCAACATCAGTACCATCGACCGCTTCTTTCAACAGACCATGCGGGCTTTCACTCGCGAGATGGGGCTCTCGGGCGGCTACGAGATTGAGCTGGACGAAGATTCTGTGCTCTCGTCTGCCTCCGACAGCATGATGATGAACCTCGACAAACCCGAGAACAAAGACCTCCTCAACTGGCTGATTAATCTTGCTGAAGACAAGATTGAAAACGGTGGCAGTTGGAACATCAGTGGCGACATCACGATGCTGGGCAAAGAACTCTTCAAGGAAAACTATAGCACCGCCGACGCAAAGGCGAGGGAAGAAATCAGCGACAAGAATCGGCTTGAGAAATATCGCGACGATATATTCTCCGTCATCCGCAGAACCGAAGCGGAAGCCAAGCAATTGGGCAAGGAGGGGCTGGCTATCTTGGATAAGTACGGGCTGAAGATTGAAGATTTCAGCCACGGCGGATATAGTGTGGGTTTCTTCACCAAGTTGATAGGCAACGCAAAGGAAGCGATGGAAGGTGGGCTTGGTAAAATCTTCCTCAAAATGGTCAACGACCCGAATAGTTGTATAAAGAAGAACGCCTCGAAGGAAATCAAAGGCGCCATCACCCGCGCCTTCGAAAACGGACTCAACGACTGCGTGAAGAAGATATACTACATCTTCCCAATTTATTACACCGCCAACGAGATTCTTAAAAACTTCAATTCGCTGGGCATCTTGGCGGACCTCTCCAAAGAGATTGCCGACTACTGTCGCGAACACAATGTCATGATGATTTCGAGCACCACGGAACTGCTCGGTAAGATAATCGGCGGCAGCGACGCCCCCTTTATCTACGAGAAGACGGGCACACGGGTGGACCATTTCATGATTGACGAGTTTCAAGACACCAGCGTCATGCAGTGGCGCAACTTCCGACCCCTGCTCAAAGAGAGCCTGGCGAACGGTCGCGCCAACCTTATTGTGGGCGACGTGAAGCAGAGCATCTATCGCTTCCGTAACTCCGACTGGAAACTGCTTGAAGAGCAGGTGAAGGCTGACTTCCGTGAAGATGTGAACGAAAAGACTCTCGAGGAAAACTGGCGCAGTGCGCGAAACATCGTGGAGTTCAACAACGCCATCTTCACCGCTCTCCCCGCCACCCTTCAGAAGCTCTACAACGAAGCGCTGATGGACTCCTCGCTTACCGAAGAGCAACGCGATGCCTACAAAGAGAAGATAACGTCGGTCTACCGCGAATGCTCCCAAAAGGTGGCTCCGCCCTTCATTGGGAAAGACGGGCACGTGAGGATTGAGTTTCTCGAAGGTAAGAATAAGGAGGATTGGCAGATGGAGGCGCTCGACCGGCTGCCCGGCGTGATAGAAAAGCTGCAAGACAACGGCTACGAACCCAAAGACATTGCCGTCTTGGTGAGAAAAAACGACGAGGCGGTGAAGGTGGCAGAGCAACTGCTATCATATAAGAAGGAACACCCCTCGGAGACCTACTGCTACGATATTATCTCCAACGAGGCACTCTTCATCGGCAGTTCGCCCTTCATTCGCTTCATGATATCCGTAATCCGCTACCTTCAAAACCCCAAAGACGAGTTTTGCGAGCAGGCCATGAGGTATTCCTATCGGGTGCTGAACGGCTTGATAGGGGAGGCGGACGAAGAAGGCGCATATAGCATCAACACCACCGGAGAGACCTTCCCCCAAGAGACTCTCGAGGCTTTGAGAACGCTATCCCATTGCTCGCTATACGAGCTTTCGGAAGGCATCGCACGCCTCTTTGCCTCCAACCTCGGAGCCAACGACCAGGTATTCGTGCAAGCCCTCCTCGACAAGATATCCGAATTCTCGCAGAAGGGAAATGCCGACACGGAACGCTTCCTCGATTGGTGGGACGACGAAGGTTATAAGAAAACAATACAAACACCGGACAGCCAGAACGCCATCCGTATCCTCACTATACACAAATCAAAGGGACTGGGCTTTAAGGCTGTCATCGTTCCGTTCTGCGACTGGAATATCGACCATGATTCTAGGAAAACGGTCATCATGTGGTGCAAACCTCTTAAGGCTCCGTTCGATGGTCTGCACCTGTTGCCCATAAAGTATAAAAAGGATTTGGGGAGCACCATCTTTGCCGACGACTACTTCCGCGAGCGTCTGTATGCCTTTGTCGACAATCTGAACGCTCTCTACGTGGCTTTCACCCGTGCCAAAGAAGAGCTGATTGTGTTCTCCCCGCGTCAAGAAGAGAAGAAAGACCCAAAAGGGAACATTCTGCCGCCCACCATATCGTCTGTGGCAGATGCCCTTTTTGTATCCCTCTCCGATGCCATCTCTCCCGAGACCGGTATCTACGAGCTGGGCGGTTGGTGGCACACCTCGCAAAGAGGGAAGGACGACAATGCTCCAAAAGAGATTGCCATGACCCCTCTCTGCCGGGTATCGCCCGACAATCGCCTCCACCTTCGTCTCCACGGGAAAGGATACTTCTTCAACGATACCCGCCGCAAGCACGGCACGCTGATGCACGAGGTGCTGAGCCAGATACTCTCTCGCGACGATATCCCCACGGCTGTTGAGAACTACCGCCGCGCCGGGGTCATCAACCGAAGCGAAGCCGAAGAACTTGCCGTGCGCCTAAACGAACTGCTCAGCACTCCCGAGGTCGCCTCTTGGTACGACGGCTCGGCGCGCGTACTTAATGAGGTCGACATTCTTTTCGGCAAAGGCCTTGCCCGTCGCCCCGACAGAGTAATGATTAAAGCCGACAAGGCTATTGTCGTTGACTACAAATTCGGAGAGAAACAAGACAAACGCTATCAAACTCAGGTGAGAAACTACATGAGGCTAATTCGCCGGATGGGATTCGAAAAGGTGGAAGGATACCTTTGGTACGTGGAGCTGGGCACTCTGGAGGCCGTGGATGAAGAATAGCGCGTGTATCGTAATTCAGAAAAAAAACATCGGGTGGCTTGCGCAAGTAAAAAATATACGTACCTTTGCGGCGTGTTGGAGTGAATGCCCAGATGGCGGAATTGGTAGACGCGCTGGTCTCAAACACCAGTGGATTCACTTCCATGCCGGTTCGATCCCGGCTCTGGGTACTGAGAAGACGGCTGAAGGTCATTAAATCTTCGGCCGTTTTTCATTTCTTAAGGTGTCTAATTCAAGTAAGTTTAAGCAGCATGAAGAAACGGAATTATTGTCTTTTATTTCTTTTATGGCTTGGTTGCCTCTCAATGACGGCTGCCAACCGATGGGTGGTTAACGAATCCGGCGGTATTACCTGGCAGGTAGACGGACAAATCCCGCACAAGGACCACATCGAGATGAGTGGGGCGAGGGTGTCGACCGTGCTTCGATGGGGAGTGGATGCCGATGGAGCCTTTACACTGAACAGAGGAATGGTGTGGCCCATGCTCCGTACCATACCGAACAACACGCACGCAAGCTTGATGCGTAAGTTTGCTTGGAATGTGACGGACATGATAGAGGTAAACGGGAATTCGCTGCCCAAGGAGAAGGTGAAGACGATTTCGTTGAACGGAATGATGGTTGTTGAGAGCGAGTATACTTTCCATCAGAAAGGGAAACTCGGCTTGACGCGTATCCTCTTCCCTTCCGTTTCCAACCCTGCTTTCTGTGAGAAATATATCCTAAAGAATATAGGTGAGGGTGATATGATGGTGGAGATACCTTCTTCGCGTTCGGTGATGCTGACAGATGCCAAGAATGGAGTGGACGGCAGCTATAGACTGATTTCTTCTCTCAGCGGACAGACGGCACGCCTTCTGAAGCCGGGCGAGGAACTGACCTTCAGCGTAACCATTGCCGGATACAAACAAAGCGAAAGCGAGATAACGTTTGATATCGACAAGGAGTTGCAGGCACGTAAAGATTTGATTGCGCAGTTCCGCAGCAATCTGATTCTCGATACGCCCGACCATGTTATCAATACTCTGTTTGCTTTCTCAAAGATTCGTACCTCGGAGAGCATCTACGACACCAAGGGTGGTCCGATGCATGGTCCCGGTGGCGAGTTCTACTATGCTGCCATTTGGGCAAACGACCAGGCAGAATATACCAACCCGTTCTTCCCGTACTTGGGCTACGAGAAAGGAAACCGTTCGGCCATGTGCTCGTTTGAGCATTTTGCCCGTTTCATGAATCCGGAATACAAGGCAATCCCCACCTCGATTATAGCCGAGGGCATTGACATCTGGGCAGGGGCAGGCGACCGTGGCGACGCGGCGATGATTGCCTATGGTGCTTCGCGCTATGCTCTCGCAAGAGGCGATAGGGCTGAGGCCGAGAAGCTGTGGCCACTCATTGAATGGTGCCTTGAATATTGCCGCCGCAATCTCAACGAGAGTGGAGTGGTGAAATCCGATACGGATGAATTGGAGGGACGTTTCCCGGCAGGTAAGGCCAATCTGTGTACCTCAACATTATATTACGACGCTTTGATTTCGGCAGGTTATCTGGGAAAGGAATTGGGTAAGTCTGTCGGCGCGTATGCCGGTCAGGCTGCTACACTGAGGAAGAATATCGACAAATATTTCGGCGGCATGGTTGAAGGCTTCAATACTTACAAACACTACGAGGGCAACGATGTCTTGCGCTCTTGGATTTGCATGCCGCTCACGATGGGTATCTACGACCGCAAAGAGGCAACAGCCGATGCATTGTTCTCTCCGCGCTTGTGGACCAAGAACGGATTGTTGACTCAGGCAGGAAGCAAAACGTTTTGGGACCGCTCCACACTCTATGCCCTGCGTGGTGTGTTTGCTTGCGGCGAAACGGAGAAGGCTTTAGAGCATCTGGAGCTATATTCCACCGAGCGTCTGCTTGGAGAGCATGTGCCCTACGCCATTGAGGCTTGGCCGGAAGGTAGCCAGCGTCAGTTGGCAGCCGAGAGTGCCCTGTATTGCCGCATCATCACGGAAGGAATTTTCGGAATGCGCCCCACGGGAATGCGTTCGTTTGTCTTCACCCCGCGGTTGCCGCAGGAGTGGGACCACATGAACTTGCGTCGGATATGTGCATACGGCAATGTTTTCGACATTGAGGTGAAACGCCTAAGCGGGAAACTGCAGGTGGCTGTCGTCAGCGATGGGAAAACCATCTGCAGCCGTAAAATCAAAGACGGCGAAAGTGTCAAGGTGAAATTC
>CAVGKO010000010.1:0-18531 GCA_963629885.1 Anaerobutyricum sp. | reverse complement strand
GACTCAAGCAAACGTAAAGGTGACGGTAAATTATGACAATAACTTCCTCACCTATTTCTCGTCGGCCAAGTGCGTAGTAACATCCTCCATCGAAGAGGTGAGCGCACAGGTGTTCAGCCTCAACACGGTTGGCTCAGCCTATTTCCCGGTGTCGGACCTCAATTTCTTTCTTGCTGTAACCAACAAGAGTAGCGGCGCATCCTTCTCCATGAGCAAGGATATCACGGATGTGAAGGCTCGCGACCACTATATCATCAACTATAAGGTGGCTGATGCCGGTTCTATGGGTGGTGTATCGGTGAAGACCGACGACACCACGCAGTCGTATACCTACGACATAGAAATACCGCGTAAGAGCTCAATAGCCCTGGAGACAAGGTCTGCCAACGCATGGAGCAATTTCGCCGACCTTACATGTGCTGTTTCTGCTAAGACTTCTTCGTTTAATGAGAGCAGCCTCAGTCTGCAGTGGAAGAAACAGGCGGACGAAGAATGGACAAGCGTTGCGGTATCTTCTCTCACGAAGGGCGACAACGATACATACACCTACAGACTCAGCGAACTTACCCCGAGTACGGCTTATGTATATAGATTCCATTACGAAGACACCGACAATACGGTGAACAGCAATGAAACCAAGTTTACCACCGAAGCACAGACAGCCATTGAGAACAGTGGATTCGAGAATTGGTATAAAGACGGTAAGGTATGGCTCCCGAATGCACAGGGTAGTAGCTATTGGAGCACTAGCAACCAGGGTTCAGCAAGCCTTATGGGTGATAATTATAATGTCACAACCGGTATCACGGACGGTGCATACAATGGTACGTCGGCACAACTTCAGTCCATGTATGTGGTTATCAAGTTTGCTGCAGCCAGCCTCTTCACCGGTGATTTCGTAGGACTGATAGGTACAAACGGTGCCAAACTGAAATGGGGTGTACCGTTTACTTCACGCCCAACATCTCTGAAGGGATACATGAAGTATACACCGGGAAATATCAACCGAGGCGACAAGCCTGATGTCTCCGGCGTACGTTCAAAGGGCGAGACCGACGAGTGCCAGATTTTCTGCGCACTGCTTACGGAACGTCTCAACGTTGCCAATGCTTCCAATAGCGATGGTTATGAGTTGAGCACCGCATTAGACTGGGAGAACGACTCACGTGTGATTGCCTTCGGCGAGCTTACGCAGTTTACCTCGGATTCGGATTGGAAGTCGTTTGAGATACCTCTCACTTATCACTCAACGACAACCAAGCCTCAGTACATGCTTATTGTCTGCTCTTCGAGCCATTGGGGTGACTACTTCTACGGAAGCGACTCGTCTAAATTGTTGCTCGATGACTTCTCATTCGAATATGGCGAACCAAAAACGAAGTGATGAAAGGCTGCTATAAAAAAATGTTTGTGTTGATGCTGCTGCTGGCTACCGTGCCGGTAGTAGCATTGGCGCAATATGATGTAGCAGAGGATGACTCTGACGAACCCGCCTATGAGGACGTGCGGACAGAGACTGTGAGCTCCAAAATCCGCGTGAAGGACCGTTATCAGGAGCGGCTCACCGACAAACGTCACATCCAACGCGTAGACCGCGACGCCATAAAGACAGTGTTCGTGCCCAAAGGCATCTGGATGATGGGAGCATCCGTCAACTTCAAGTCGTGGGAAAACGAAAACCAAAATCTCTTGGTGCTAAAAGATTTGAACATGGATGGGCATGTGTTTGGAGTGTCGCCTGCTGTGGGCTACTTTATTGCCGACAACGTGGCAATGGGCGCGCGCTACAACTACAGCCGCAACTATGCTTTCCTTGGCAACCTTGACCTCAACCTTGGCGAGGATTTCAATATCAGTCTTGAGGACCTCTACTACCTCGAACAAAAACATTCTGCCAGTATGTTTGTGCGTACATACATGTCGCTATTCGGCAGCAAGATTATGGGATTCTTCAGCGAGGCGCGGGCTACATACTCGCGTGCCACCGGCAAGAACAGCACAGGTAGGCGCGACGCTGAGGTCAATACTCTCGACGGCACATACGAGAAGGTCAACTCGGTGCAGATAGGATTTGCCCCGGGCGTGTGTTGCTTTGTTACCGATTATGCCGCAGTGGAGGCTTCGTTGGGTGTGTTGGGTGTGGACTATAAGTGGAGCACCTACAAGAATCTTCACCCGGGGGAGACTGAATACGAATACGGCAAAAGCAATAGCGGAGGTGCCAACTTCAAGTTCAACCTCTTCAGCGTAAACATTGGAATGACATTCTATCTATGACACTCTTGAGAGGCACATATTATCTTTCCCTTTGCGTGGCTATGGCCGTGTGCATATTCTCGTGCGACGTAAAGGACGACTTGATGTCGCCTCTTGTTAAGGCTGAGATTACTTCTTTCTTGGTAGCAGGCCAGTGTGGCGACGACGGCGAATCGTATGCCGCCGCGCAGATAGACAAAGATAAATGCACCGTATTGGCTTATGTGGACGACCGCACTCCCATCGACAGTGTGGGGATAAAGACTCTGCGCGTCTCCAATAATGCCACGATAGGGGTGATGACAGACGACGGAGTGAAAGAGCTCGACAGCTTTGCTACCTCCGATGATGCCAACCCCGTGTTGGATTTCTCCTTGCCAAGAACCATTGTGCTCACCACCTACCAGCAATACAAATGGCAGGTCACGGTGCAACAGATTGTGAAACGCGAGGTGGTGGTGGAAGGACAAGTGGGCTCGGCTGTTATAGATACCGTCAACCACAATGTATTGGTGAATGTCTCCTCAAGCCAAAACCTCAGCAGCGTAAAGGTGGAGAAGTTCACCCTCGGAGGAGCACACGGCACGGTGAGCCCCGACCCTACGGGCAAGGTGCAGGATTTTACTCAGAGACGCAAGTTTAGCGTGAAGGAATATTGCAGCAAGACTGCAACAGATTGGTATGTGTATCTCTACAAGGCTGACGAGAGTCAAAGCATAACGGCTACGGTGTTCCCCTACGCAGTGTCGGCAAGTGTAAGCGGACATAAGCAGAGCGGCGTGACGCCCACGGTGGAATATCGTAAATCCGGAGCACAAGACTGGACAACATTGGATGAAAGCCTTGTTGAGTGTAGCGACGTTGCATACACAGCAACCCTGAAACCCCTTGAGCCGGGCACAAAATACGAGTGTCGCGTAAAAGCAAGCTCAACCACATCGTCCACTCAAGAGTTTACCACTGCTGAGGCATTGCAGATAGAGAACGGCAGCTTCGACAACTGGCATGTGGAAGGCAGCGGCAAGCAAGCTCTCTACTGCCCTTGGTCGGAAGGCGAGTCGAGTTATTGGGATACGGGTAACCGCGGAGCCACCACTGTTGGTGCAAGCAACAGTACGTATGGCACGGAAGGCAGTCGCACCTACGCCAATCTTCAGTCGAAGTTCATTGTCATCAAATTTGCTGCGGGAAACATTTTCACGGGGTCGTACATTAAGACCGACGGCACCAATGGTGTTCTCAGTTTTGGCCGTCCTTTCAGCAGCTTCCCTACAGGTGTGCGCTTCGACTATAAGTATAAATCATCCACCATCAACCGTGGTGGCGATAAGTGGGACGACAACTACAGCAAGTATATCTCCCGTACTACCTACGACGGTCTGCGCGGCAAGCCCGACTCGTGTCAGATATATGTGGCATTGATAGGCGACAAGAGTGAGCAGACTTATGACGGCGAAACATATCCGTTGGTGATAAAGACGCGGCCCAGCGAGCTGCAACTCTTCAGTCCCACGGACGACAATGTGATAGCATACGCCCAGTTGACAAAGGGAGAGAACGTGACGGAATGGACAACCCAGACTCTCACACTCAACTACCGGCATACCGACCGCACACCCAAATACATCATTGTGGTGGCGTCGAGCAGCAAGTATGGCGACTACTTTATAGGTGGCGACGAGAGTCAGCTACAGGTGGACGATATACGTTTGCTTTATGAATAGAAGGAGGATTTGTAAGATGAGATTATCAACAACAAATCATTGGTTTGCGGCACTATTGGTTTCAGTGCTGACGGCATTCTCCTCTTGCAGCAATGAAGAGGTGACCCCGGAGGCTAAGGGTGGCACGCTTCGTGTCCGCTTGGAAGGCATTGCGGCAACAGTTGCCACACGTTCCACGCCATCCGAATTGGAGAAACCCGACACTACGGAGTTTCGCGTGGGGATTACCAACTCCGACGGCGAGCTTGTATACGACAGTCCGTATACCGATGCCGACATCAAGCTCCAGGCAGGAGAATATACAGTTGAGGCTACGTATGGCACCAATCCGCTATTGGGCTTGGATGTTCCGTACTACAAAGGAAGCAACACGGTGACGTTGGTCGACGATAAGGCAACGCAGGTTGGCATCACGTGCAAGGTGGCCAATTCCCTTGTGTCGGCGCGCTTTGGCAGAACCGATGCCGAGAAGGCGCGGTTCGACAAATTCTACGAGTCGTATTCGCTGCAGGTACGTATAGGTGACAAATATGCATCAATAACCAACAGTGCTCCCTCGAAGAGCGTATACTTCAGGGCGGGGAGCAGTGTGGACCTTGTGTTTGCAGGTAAACTTAAGGCCGACGGACGTAAGGTGAAAACCCAGCTCGACATCAGCGAGAGCACATTCCCCTCTGTATTCAAAGCCGCAGAGCATGCCATTGTTACTCTCACCCTTCCCGACCCCGAAAACATCGCGGTGATAGATATTTCGAAGGTGGAGGTGGAGGAAGCCACCATAGAAGGCACCATTCCTCTCTCGTGGTTGCCCGTTCCGCAGGTAAAGCCGGAGCACAACTACGATACGAACGGTAATCTGAGGGGGACAGACATAACTTTTACCGACAGCTATCCCGGCATGGATTGGAAGGTGGAGGTAACGGGTGCGAGCGACGCCACCGTATATCGTAGCATAGAAGGTAGCGGCGAATTGGTGTCGAAATACTCCGACAATGCCGACGGATGGGTGTATGTGCCGGCAGGAGATTATAACGCCACGTTCTATATTATGAGTGGAGGCGAGTATGCCAAGACAGGGTCTCGCAGTTTTACTGTTTCCAACCCCAGTCTCAAGGTCAGTGCCACTGCATACACGTCCTACAGTAAGTATTTGGATGGCGATGTGGATGCCGCCAATGCCTGCAATGCATATACGGTATACAATCCCGTTGTGAGTGTGAATATAGCATCGTCGCTATGGAACAACAGCAAGTATAGCAAGAGCGCGAACATAACTCTCGGCGGAGCGGCTCTGTCGGATGCTACAGTAACGGGCGATAACAGCGGAACGGTGTTCACATACCAAAATCAAAGCGGCAAGACTCCGCAACTCGCAAGCTACGCACTTGTTGGCAACATAACATTCGGTACGACGAGTGTCTCGGGACAGTGTGATGTCTACATAACAGGTTTACCTGCAAGCTGGGCTCCCCCTACAAGCGGCGATTGGTCTGGACACGGCACTGTGGACTGGAGCGACAGCTATAATAGCAAGTCTTGTGTTCGTTTGGGACGGAACACCACTTCACAGCCGCAGTATATCACTTGCAGCAAGTTTGCTGTTCCCGCCGGAGTGAAAATAGAAGCTGCGTATGATGTGATGATGCACGGAGCTACCGTATCAACGGTGCTCACGCTCTCCTTCGGAAGTAATAGCTACTTCAGTGAGCAGTCGTCGGGCAAGGCATTCAACTCCAAGGACCACAACTACACAGACAAGGCACAGTTCACCACCGGTTCTGCTGTTACCGAGGCCAAAGCCAACAACAGTTACGGCTCCGGACAGACTTGTAGCCGCATATATTCATTGTCATATAAGTACGGGAAATGAAAAACTCCTATAACATATTATATATAGTGATGGCTTTGGTGCTTGCTGCCTGCTCGCAGGAGGAGCCCTCTCCATCCACAACCGCTACGGGCACATTGGTGCTCAACGTAAGTACCGGGCGATTGCCTAAGGTTGTAACGCGTGCAACCGACAGTGACCTCGTGATAGAGCTCTACGAGTCCGACGGCACCTTGTATCGTCACTACGACGCCGGTGCAGCTCCCGACAAGTTGAAGCTCGAAGCAGGCAAGGAATATACAGTGAAGGCCTTCACCGATAATCAGGATACATGGCTTACAGCCAACGACGGCAAAGGGGCGGCATGCTTCATTGGCGATACCACTGTGACGATGGAGGAAGACGCGACGGTGTATTGCACCTACAAAGTGCCCATGACAAACTATGCCGTAACGTTTACGTTGCCGGAATTGTTCGACAATATCTTCTCTTCAAAGACTTTTACAGTGAAATGCGGCAGCCGCACGGTGGAGCTGACGCAAGGGGGTGAGAAAGCATATTTCAGTGTGGATGAAGGTGGGTTTAGCTACCAGTTGCAAGCCACCAATACCGACGGCAAGACATCAAGTCATTCAGCCATCGATTATCCCAACGTGGAAGCCGGCAAGCAATACAACGTGACGTATTCCTATTCCGCATCCTCGGATGCAGCATCGGTAGATGTTTCCGACGATAATTGATTAGGGGATAAGAGCCACATTCCCCTCGGGGGCTTATCTTCTTTGCCGGAAAAACTTCTGCATCTCTTCGGCGCATTCTTCTTCCATCACACCTTTCTCTACCACGGTCTTGGGATGAAAAGCATTTGGGGCAAACGTTTGGTAGCCCCTTTTTTTATCGCTTGCGCCAAACACAACCCTTCTTAGCTGCGACCATCCGATGGCTCCGGCGCACATCACGCATGGCTCAACGGTTACATACAGGCTGCAGTCGGTGAGATATTTGGCTCCCAGAGCGCCTACGGCAGCCGTGATGGCAAGCATCTCGGCATGGGCAGTGGGGTCGTTGAGCAGTTCCGTCTGATTATGGGCTCGGGCAATAATTCTGCCCTCAGCCACCACCACGGCGCCCACCGGCACTTCTCCCTCGCTTGCAGCAACGCGTGCTTCCGCCAATGCCTGCTTCATGAAATATTCATCATCGAAGGGATTCATCGTCTCATTTCCGTTTCCTTAAAGAGAGTGGGGTAGTCCTCGTCCAGAGTACGGAGGATATGTGAAAAGATTGTTTCGCGATACCAACGCGACTTGTTTTGGATTTTGTATCTGGCAAGATAGCGGTCCACAGCCTTCTGCTCTTCGTCGTTGAGCATGAAAGAAACCTTGTGCACCCGTGGGTGATTGGCCTGTGCGTGTGAGTTTTTACGTTGTGCTGCCATGATGTGCAAATGTAAGGGCGAATGCCCAAATAAAAAAGGAAAACAACAAGAATACATCCGGAATGCCTAATTTTGCAAGCACATTTAAACAAAAAGAGGCGTGGATATCCTTACAAAAACAATATCGTTGTTGTTTCGTCCCCGGGAGAAGGAGATAGAAAAATACGGGCGCGACGCCGACAGGCTGCAACGCGAGCAACTGCGGCGGCTATTGTCCGCGGCTCGCGACACCGAGTGGGGGCGGAAGTATGACTATAAAACAATCCGAGGATATGAGGATTTCTCTCAAAGGGTGCCGCTGCAGATTTACGACGACATCAAGCCCTACGTGATGCGGATGATAAATGGCGAAGGGAATATCCTCTGGCCCTCTGTTGTGAAATGGTATGCCAAGAGCAGCGGCACTACTAACGACAAGAGCAAGTTTATCCCCGTCACCTCGGAGGTTCTTAGGGGTTGCCACTATAAGGGCGGCTTCGACACGGTGGCTCTCTATCTTAGGAACACCCCGGGTAGTAGGTTTTTCTCAAAGAAAGGATTGATTCTGGGGGGAAGCCACAGCCCGTCGCCTCTCAACAAACGGGCCAACTGCGGCGACCTCTCGGCAGTGCTATTACAGAACCTTAACCCCCTGGTAAATCTCATGCGCGTGCCTAAAAAACAGATTATCCTAATGGATGAATGGGAGAGCAAGATAAAGGCGATTGTGGAGAGCACGTGGAAGAAGGATGTAAACAGTCTCTCCGGCGTGCCGTCGTGGATGCTGGTGCTCATTAAGGCTGTGATGCAAAAGGCAGGCAAGAAATCTCTGACTGAGGTATGGCCCAACCTTGAGGTGTTTTTCCACGGCGGAATAAGCTTTGAACCCTATCGTGAGCAATACAAAGCCTTGATACCCTCCGACGGGATGCATTATATGGAGACCTACAACGCCTCGGAAGGCTTCTTCGGGATACAGGACGACCCCGGGGACAAGAGTTTGCTGTTGATGCAGGACTATGGAGTGTTCTACGAGTTTATCCCCGCCTCCGAAGCGGGCTCCGGGAATGCAACCGCCCTGCCACTTGAGGCTGTGGAGACGGATAAGAACTACGCCATGGTAATCACCACATCCGGGGGGCTGTGGCGCTATCAGATTGGCGACACGGTGCGTTTCACCTCGCTTTTCCCACATAAGTTTGTCATCTCGGGGAGAACAAAACATTTTATCAATGCCTTTGGCGAGGAACTTATGGTGGACAATGCGGACAAGGCAATAAGCAAGGTGTGTCACGCAACCGGAGCCGTTGTGAGGGAATACACCGCCGCCCCACTATTTATGCTCGACAGGGCAAAGGGCCGCCATCAGTGGTTCATTGAGTTCGAAAAGATGCCGCCGGACATGGAAAAGTTTGCCACGATGCTCGACGAGACTTTGCAGACACTGAATTCAGACTACGAGGCAAAGCGCTACAAGGAGATATCGCTCCAACCCCTGGAGATTGTTGTGGCGCACCGGGGCGCATTCTACGAATGGCTGAAGGAGAAAGGAAAACTTGGCGGGCAACACAAAATCCCGCGGCTGAGCAACGACCGGGGGCACATAGAGCAACTGCTTGCCATCAACAGCCGCCTCGCCTCTCAGAATGAATAAGAGAAATAGATTCCTCCGCCCGAGGCGTTGAGGGTGGGAGTGAGTATCATGTTTTGTGCCACTCCGCGGCGTAGATTCACTTTGCGCGCCACGGCATTGCGGATGGGGAAATAAACGAGATAGGAGAGCTCCACTGAAAGGATGCCAAACCCGGCTCCTGCCACCACGTCTGCCACCCAATGCCTGTTGTTGTGGAGCCGGCAGCCGGCAACAAACAGCGCCACGGCATAGCCCGAATAAGCCAGAACAGGACTACTGTCTTTAAACTCCTTGTAAGCCATGTGTGCCCCAAGGAACGCGTTTGCCGTATGTCCGGAGGGGAAGGAATAAGCTCCGCCATCGGGGCGCGTCTCGTTCACGGCATATTTCACACCGCGTGTCATCGCTACATTCATTCCCTCAGCCAAGGTGACAAGCATCAATTGGTCCACCCAACTGTGTTTCTCTTTCCCCATAAGGTCGCAGGCAAACACCCATCCCAGCATGCCCCATTCCAGGTAATCGTCCACGCGAATCTTCTTCACGTCCGCCTTGCGATGGAAAAGATGGAAATCGTTCATCCCGTCGATGGCTGTCCCCACCGCCCCCACGGCAATCAACGACGCAGGGAGGATGAGATGCCCGGCTTTGAACTTATATTCCACCACAGGCATTTCCTTCCTAAGGCTGTCACTCTCCGCCTCTTCGCCTCGCGCCGAGGGAGATAGCATTGAGAAAATTATCAGAATGATGAGGATATATGAGGTCTTTGTTTTCATGACTGCCGCAAAGAAACAAAAAATAACTAAATCTCCCCTCACACCTTCTTCTCAAATTACCCCTCCCTGGCAAGCCCTCCGCGTACTCTTTGCTCAAAACAAGTCTGCAGCGCGAGAAATTACAGTTTCTTTAACAAAACAAAGTCTGCAGTATGAGAAATTGCAGTTTCTTTAACAAAACAAACTCTGCAGTATGAGAATCAACAGACTCTTTAACAAATCAAACTCTGCAGTCCGAGAATCGAAAGACTCTTTAACAAAAAAGAGTCTGCAGCCCGAGAAATTGCAATTTCTCACGCTGCAGACTTGTTTTTGTATCAGAATCCACGGACTCTAACGCTGCAGACTTGTTTTTGTGTTTTCGTACGTTGGGAGATGTAACGAATCCGTTTAAAATCCGTTTAAGTTCCGCGGATTTTTCTCCGCAGAATTTAGACGGAATTAAGACGGAATGTCATTGCCATGAGAGTGCGGGGGAAAGTAAAAGGGCGCATCAAAACTTCTTTTGATACGCCCTTTCCAAGGGTTTTGTGCGGCTGAAGGGACTCGAACCCCCACGCCGTGAAGCACCAGATCCTAAGTCTGGCGTGGCTACCAATTACACCACAGCCGCCTCATTGATTACGGCGTAAAGGTACGCACTTTTTATGAGTATGCAAGAGGGCTCTTGGACTTATTCGTCAAAAAGAGTCATCTGTTCCGCCGTATCGTCGCTCTGCTCTGAGGGGCCGTCGTCGTTGTTTTGAGGCTGCTCCTCAGTGGCAACGCGGGTAGGCTCAAGTTCGTTGATTGTCTCTACCTCAAAGGTGGAAATGCGTTTGCCCTTTGCCTTGAAGCCCTTCACGCCGATAAATTCTTCGGCATCTATCGTCAATGGCTCGCGGAAAGCATCGTGCCCACCAAACACCACCTCGATGCGTGGATAAGCCTCATCGCTCAGGAGCAATAATCGGCTCTTTGGGTTATCGCCCAAAAAGTTCTGACGCTTGCTCCCTGCCTCCAGGGTGAAACGCTTAAGGTAGGGATACTTTTGGTCGGCATCATACAATGCCGCCGTCCATACCTTGGCGGAATTGAACTTCTCGATGATAAGGATATTGTCGTCGTAGTGATTGCTCAAGTCGAAGTTCGTTGTATAGAACTCTCCCGTGCGGAGGATTACAAGGATTTGGTCGTCGCTCTGGAACTCTCCAAGCTCGTCGCCCCTGCCGTCGTAGTTCAGGCGTAATACGTCAGCATCAAACCACACTTTCCTTCCTCCCAGAGTGGAGTTTCCTCTTTGTTTCAAGCTAATCTTATGCACATCCGCCTTGGTGAGTATGTTTCCCATCGAACCACGACCCTTGATGGCTATCTCGCTGAAGTCTTTCTCAAAGGAGAGAAGCTTTTGGCGGGGTTTGGGCTTTAATACCACCTTGATTGTCTCTGCTTCGCCGTTGGGGTTGGCACTGAAATAGAGCACACGCGAGCCCTCGGTGCCTTTCGTTACGTCGTATTCCTTGTCGCGTGTCACTCCGGTCACGGCAAAGCGCTTGATGTAGTTGCAGCCCACCTTTCCGTCGCGGTAGACAACGTTGTAGATGGTACGGCTGTCGTTTTTCTTGAATACATTGACATAAAGCACATCCTTGCCCACAAACATCTTGTCGCTGACCTTTACAATCTTGTACCCTCCGTTGCGATAGAAGATGATGATGTCGTCGATGTTGGAGCAGTTGCATACATACTCGTCTTTCTTCAAACTCATGCCGATGAAGCCTTCGGCGCGGTTGATATACAGCTTCTCGTTGGCTTCTACCACCTTGGTAGCCTCAATGGTGTCGAAGTTGCGCACCTCGGTGAGTCGCGGATGGCTCTTGCCATATTTCTCCTTGAGCATGGTGAACCAATCGATGGTGTAGTCCACGATATGGTCCAAATGGTTTTTGATGCGCTCAATCTCCTCCTTTGTTTGGGCAATCATGGCGTTGCTCTTGTCGGAGTTGAACTTCAGGATGCGCGCCATCTTTATCTCCATAAGTTTGAGGATATCCTCGCGCGTCACCTCGCGTATGAAATCGGGCTTGAAGGGTTCGAGTCGCTTGTCGATATGGTTCACAACCTCGTCCATATCCTTTGCGTTCTCAAACTGGGCATCCTTATATATCCTTTCCTCAATGAATATCTTTTCAAGCGAAGCAAAGAAGAGGGTTTCCTCTTGTTCCGACTTTTGTATCTCGAGCTCCATTCTCAGCAGCCGCAGTGTGTCGTCGGTTGAATGGCGCAACACGTCGCTAACCCTTAGGAAGTGGGGTTTGTTGTCCATAATGACGCAGCAGTTGGGCGAAATGCTGATTTCGCAGTCCGTAAAGGCATACAGGGCATCGATGGTCTTGTCTGACGACACTCCCGGAGCCAGGTGCACAAGTATCTCCACGTTTTTGGCTGTGTTGTCGTCCACCTTGCGGATTTTTATCTTGCCTTTGTCGTTGGCTTTGAGTATCGACTCTATGAGCGAGGAGGTTGTCTTGCCGTAAGGGATTTCGCTGATGACAAGCGTCTTGTTGTCCATCTTGGTTATCTTGGCGCGAACCTTCACAGCCCCGCCTCTCTCGCCGTCGTTATATTTTGATACGTCGATGTAGCCGCCCGTCTGGAAGTCGGGATACAAAACAAACTCCTCCCCCCTGAGATAGGCTATGGAAGCATCCAGCAGCTCGTTGAAGTTGTGCGGAAGAATCTTCGACGAAAGACCGACGGCAATGCCCTCCACACCTTGAGCCAGCAGCAACGGGAACTTCACCGGCAAGGTCACAGGCTCGCGGTTTCGTCCGTCGTAGGATAGCTGCCAAACGGTTGTCTTTGGGTTAAACACCGTCTCGAGTGCAAACTTCGAGAGGCGGGCTTCGATATAACGCGGGGCTGCCGCACTGTCGCCGGTGAGGATATTACCCCAGTTTCCCTGACAGTCAATCAGCAGGTCCTTTTGCCCCAGCTGCACGAGAGCATCTCCGATGGAGGCGTCGCCGTGAGGGTGAAACTGCATGGTGTGACCCACGATGTTCGCCACCTTGTTGTATCTCCCGTCGTCCAAGCGTCTCATGGAATGCAGTATGCGGCGCTGTACGGGCTTCAGTCCGTCGTTGATATGTGGCACGGCACGCTCGAGGATGACATAAGAAGCGTAATCCAAGAACCAATCCTGATACATTCCCGAGAGGTGATACGACACACGCCCTTCACCCTTCCCGGGCACCTTATATTCCGAATGCGTGGCTGCCTCCGATGTTTCCTCTGAAGCCGTTTCAGTGTTTCCTGCTTCAATATCTTCGTCGTTGTCTATGAATTCGTCGTTGTCTTTGGGTTTCATATGGTTTTATATAGTGCTACCTTTCAGCGCGTAAATGTACGAAAAAATCCCGTCGCCCGGTGAGGGGGAAACTAAAGCGCCTTTGCTCACCCCTCAAAGAGAGATGAAACAAAGGCGCCAATCTGTAGTATTTATGAACTCTGTTTCTATACTGTGTAGTATTCTTCCCAGCCCTTACGCGGCGGCTCACCTACAAGCATCTTGTTTGCAAAGTCGTCGTTTACTATCTCCTTCGTCTCGCGGTCTATCACCAGCTTGCGGTTCAATCGCTGTGCCAACACGCCGAGGCAGAACACCTGGCTCAACGGGCCTGCGATGGAGAACGGAGAGCGGGTCTTTTCCTTACCCTGACACGCAAGGAGGAAGTTGGCATAATGGTTCGACGGACTCTTTGGATACTCCGGAAGAGTCGGATTCATCTCCTTGGCAACCTTGTCGGGGATGACCGACAGTGTGCTGCCGTGAGAGCCACCCTTAAACGTCAATGTCTTTGTGTAAATCTCCTTACCCGGATTAAGCTTCACGAGTTGCAGCTTTCCGCCTGCCACTGCAGGTATGTTGGGGTCAACATCCGACGACCCATAGTCTTCGGGCACTGCGGGAATATTGTCCAAACCGTCGTACCACGTCACGTCCACCTTCGGCATGTCGCCTCTCTCGGGGAACCTAAACAATATGGTCGACGACATCGGGAAGAAGAACGGATTATGGTCCTTCAGATATATGGGATTGACTTCCGAGGGTAATCCAAGGTTCAAAAACTCGTGTGCCGTGTCGAGGATATGTGCACCCCAGTCTCCCAGAGCACCCATACCGAAATCATACCAGCAACGCCACTGCCCGAGGTGATAGTCGTGGTTGTAGTCGTGATGCTGCACTACGCCAAGCCATGTGTCCCAATCCATTGTCTCAGGGATAGGCTCGCCCGAGGGCATGTGTTTGATATGAGGGTTCCACCCGTGCCAGCGGCGCGAAGAGTTCATATGCGCCGTGATGGCTGTAACGTCTTTGATAAGCCCGGCTTCTTTCCATGCCTTAAACTGGAAGTAGTTGGCTTCGGAGTGACCTTGATTACCCATCTGAGTAACCACGCCATATTTCTTCTCGGCGCGCATCATAAGCTCAATCTCGTTGAAGGTGCGTGCCATCGGCTTCTCTACGTATACATGCTTGCCCAGAGCCATTGCCTCCATCGTGATGGGGAAGTGAGAGTGGTCGGGAACGCCTACCGTAACGGCATCAATCTTGTCCGCCATCTTGTCGAACATCTCACGGAAATCTTGGAAGCGGGGAACTTTGGGGAACATCGAGATTACCTCTTGGGTGTGCTTGGCACCCATGTCTACATCGCAAAGCGCAACAACATTACACAACCCGGTTTTATACATCTCCTTGGCAACGTCGCCGCCACGATTGCCAATGCCTATGAAGGCTATGTTTACTTTCTCGTTCGCACTGACGAACGGAACACCGGGCATTGCGTTTGCCCTTGATGGTATCCAAAACGATGGGATTGCTGCCCCGGCAGAAAATGCCAATGCCCGCTTAAGAAACGAGCGGCGCGAAATGTCTTCCGATTTCATGGTATATTTTTTTAATGATTAGATGCAATCACTTATGCAAAAAGGTTGGCGCCTCGCACGTCAACCCCTCGCAAAAGTAGATATTTTTCTGCCAATCCAAAACTATGCATGGTTAATTCTTATCGGCACACAAATTAGTGTACCTTTGCCTGCAATAAGAATCCAAATAGCGGGAAGACATTATGCGAACAATCAAAATAGAGAATCTTGACTCCATCCACGAGGCTGCCAAAGAGTTTGTTGCCGGGATGGACGACCGTACCGTGTTTGCTTTCCATGGCAGCATGGGTGCCGGGAAAACAACCTTTATCAAAGCCATCTGCGAGTATCTTGGCGTGGAAGACGTAATCAACAGCCCTACATTCGCCATAGTCAACGAATATCGCAGCAGCACTACCGGCGAGCTGATATACCACTTCGATTTCTATCGCATAAACAAACAAAGCGAGGCTGAAGATATCGGCACGGAGGATTATTTCTATAGCGGTGCCCTCTGCTTCATTGAGTGGCCCGAAAAGATTGAGGACCTGCTTCCGGGCGACGTGGTGGATGTAACCATCACGGAGAACCCCGACGAATCGCGAACCGTAGAGATAGACTGACCCCATGGAGCCTACCGACTATTTTCTCTTGGTGATATTCATCGCCCTTGGGGCATTCTCCCTCATTGCCTCCATCTTCAATTTCGACTGGTATTTCTCAACCAGCGGGGCTGTGGCCTTTGTGAGGCGGCTCGGGAGAAGGGGCGCACGCATCTTCTACGCCATCCTGGGGGTGGCGCTTATAGCTTGCGGCGTGCTGGGCCTTATCTATTGGTAGAAGCCTGCCGGGATTACTTTACAAGCATAAAGTCGAGTTGCTTGCGCTCAAGATTGGCATTCGCAATCTTCACCTTCACCTCATCACCCAGGCGGAAACGCTTCTTGCTGCGACGGCCAATAAGGCTGAATGTCTCTGTGTCCATCTCATAGAAGTCGTCGTCGAGGTCGCGTATCGGAACAAGCCCTTCGCATTTGTTGTCGTCCAGCTCAACATACAATCCCCATTCCGTAACACCCGAGATTATACCGCCAAACACCATTCCAATCTTGTCCTGCATAAACTCCACCTGCTTATACTTTATCGACGCACGTTCGGCATTGGCTGCCACCTGCTCCATCGTTGAGCAGTGTTCGCACGAGTCTTCGTATTTCTCCTTCATCGCGCTGCGCCCTCCCTTAAGGTAGCGTTCCAACAAACGGTGCACCATCATGTCGGGGTAACGGCGTATTGGGGAGGTGAAGTGTGTGTAGTAGTCGAATGCCAAGCCATAGTGACCAATATTGTCTGTGGTATAGCGGGCTTTCTGCATGGAGCGGATTGCGAGTGTTTCAATGAGGTTTTCCTCCGGGCGGTCGTGCACCTTGTCGAGCAGATTGTTCAAGCTGCGTGATATTTCTGCCTTGTTGCCTTGGTTGGTCTTCAGCGAATAGCCCAAGCGGCGTACAAAGGCTGCAAAATTCTCCATCTTCTCAGGGTCGGGCAGGTCGTGCACGCGGTAGACAAATGTCTTGGCTTTTTTCCCCTTGGGCACCTTGCCAACAAACTCTGCCACGGTGCGGTTGGCCAACAGCATGAATTCTTCAACCAATTTGTTGGCATCCTTCGATTCCTTTATATATGTACTTATGGGGTGACCTTTCTCGTCAATTTCGAAGCGCACCTCATAGCGGTCGAAGTTTACAGCTCCATCCTTAAAGCGCCTCTCGCGAAGTTTCTTTGCCAAGCCGTCGAGAGCCAATATCTCTTCCTTATAATCTCCCTCGCCTGTCTCTATCACGCTTTGTGCTTCTTCGTAGGTGAATCTTCGGTCGCTTTTTATCACTGTGCGCACAATGCGCGAATGCTTCACCCTTGCTTCTTCATCCATTTGGAAGATGACCGAGAAACACAACTTCTCTTCCAAGGGTCGCAGCGAGCATATCTCGTTGCAAAGACGCTCGGGGAGCATCGGGATGGTGCGGTCGACAAGGTAAACGGAGGTTGCACGGTGTGCTGCCTCGCGGTCGATAATGCTCTCGGGGTGCACATAATGTGTTACATCGGCAATATGCACTCCCACTTCCCATTCGCCATTCTCCATGCGGCGGGCCGACAATGCGTCGTCGAAATCCTTTGCATCCCTTGGGTCGATGGTGAATGTTGTGACAGTGCGGAAGTCCTCTCTCTTGGCTATCTCTTCTTTTGTTATGGCGTCGGATATTCTGTTTGCCGCCTTCTCCACATTCTGAGGATAGGCATAGGGCAACCCAAACTCCGCCAATATTGCGTGCATCTCGGTGTTGTTCTCGCCTGCCACTCCCAATATGTCCACCACCTCGCCTATCGGGTTCTTGGCTTCATCCGGCCAGCTCGTAATGCGTACAACGGCTTTGTCGCCGTCTTTTCCTCCCTTCAAGTTGCCTTTTGGGATAAATATGTCGTTACCCAGCGTGCGGTCTTCGGTAATAAGAAAGGCATACGAGCCTGTGACCTGCAATCTGCCGATAAACTTCTTGTCCTCTCTCTCTATTATCTCCGTCACCTGGGCTTCGGGGGTGGCACGGCGGCGTCGGGTGAAAAGCTGCACCTTTACCTTGTCGCCATCCATTGCGTGCTTGGTATTCTTCTCGGCAACAATTATAGGCTCTCCTCCGTCCTCCGGCTGGAATATATTCTTTCCTCCGCCACGTCTGTGGAATATCCCAACGGCTGTTGTGCCTATGCCGCTGTAGTGATAGCGCCCGCGGTCGGTCTCCTTAACAACGCCCTCGGCTGCAAGTGTGTTAAGCATCTCTGCCACCTGCAACTTCTGCACCTGGCTCTCTATGCCTATCAGTTTGCTTATCTGTTTGTAGTTGAACTGCACCTGCGGGGAGGAGCGGAAAACAGAAAGGATGGAGCGGAGCATCGCATCCTTTTTCATGTGTTTGGGCTTCTTCTTTTTCTTGGGCTTGTTGTCGTTTCCCTTCTCGGGTTTACTTCTCTTCATACAATAAATTTCTTTTCTTATTATTTCTCGCCGCAAAGTTAACCATAATCTCCCTACAAACCTCTCAATCCCCCATCGTGGGCATGTCTAAGGTCGTTTGTGCCCCTCTTTCCGCGCGGGTTTCCACAGGGGGAATCGCAATTTTTTTGTGAAAAGATGCAATTCTTTTTGTGATTTTTTTGTTTGTATAGAAAAGTCAACTATCTTTGCCAAGTGATTTTGTGGCGGGTGGTGGCTTGCCGTATGCAAATCGCAAGATTAATAAAGACAGCATTTTTACGGGGATTATTCTTGGTTGAGAAATCGGCAAATTTTTGAACAGCATCAGAATAATGGACTGTTAATGCTTGCGTCGTTGCATGCGTCTTTAGGAGTGTCTGCCCATCGTGGTCCTCACGGTGGGCGGATTCTTCTTTCTAAAAAGGGTATGTATAAGCCGCGGGCCGGAAGTTCTATTATTGAAGTTTGGGGTTGCTGATACTTCAATTGAATGATAGATGTTTGAGCCTGCGTTTTTTTATGCCTTGTTCATAATCGTAGTGGGGGTTACAACCTTCGTAAGAATCCTTGGTCTTAGGATATCAATTAACCCCTAATATTAATATTAAACTTAGAATTATGAACAAAAGGATTTCTACTTTATTGGGATGCTTGGCATTGGGAGCTATGGTTTCCGCGAGTGCTTGGGCAGACCAAAGTAATTACCGCACGTTCGCCACGAAATCTCATTCTGCGGTTTACAACAACGCTGGCGTAATCAACGGAAAACAATGGTCGGACAATGTGTTTAAGATTCAGGAAGGTTTGCTTTACCAGTTGCAGGCCGGAGTTGGCGAATGTTACCAAGAGAAGGGAAACCCGTATGTGCTTGTACAAGAGAGAAACTTCAAGACAGGTAAGATTTATCTGAAGGCTGTAGATGCTGAATCAGCTCCTCTTAACGCTTCTTTGT
>CAVGKO010000009.1:0-19035 GCA_963629885.1 Anaerobutyricum sp. | reverse complement strand
ACAATATACCACATACCGCCATAGTATGCAAAAACCAATATGGGCCTATAGATGTAACAAAAATGGTTTTGAGAACAACCGGCAATGTAAACTCACTTATACCATTTCTTACAGGAAGTATCGTTGAACCATATGCAAATGCTACCACCATTATTGTATATGGTACAACTATCTTTGCCGTGTATACTACAAACTCTTTCAGCGTCTTCTGAATGTTCACCAAATAACCCGTTATCAACAGGAAAGCCTGCATGAAGAAGAAATTGATAAAATTTTTGATTCCGGGATATAAAGTGCCAAAATTTACGACATGAATGGCAATAACCATACATATCAACACGCTTCGCTGATAGTCAATAGCGTTATAAGTCTTATTTACACTCATTGTTTTTCTTTTATATGATTCCTGAAAGTTCTGCCTTACTTTCCGATGCAAAAGCGGGAAAAAATGGAGCCTAGGATATCATCGGTGGTGATTTGTCCGGTTATTTCTCCGAGGTAGTGCATGCATTCTCTGATGTCTTGGCTCAGGAATTCGCCCGGGATGTTTTGCTCCAACCCATCGATAATGCGTAGGATGGCTTCGCGGGCATGGGTGAGAGCCTCATAGTGGCGAACGTTGGTGACAATCACATCGTTTTGCGACACCTCGGGTAGGGCGGCAGAGCGGATGAGATATTGCTTGAGCACTTCTATGTCTGCTTGTTGTTTGGCGGAGATATACAGGTGGTCGTGAGGGGTGTCACTCAGCCACTGTTGCTTGGCGGCTGTAAGCTCTTCATTGGGGAGCAAGTCGCATTTGTTGAACACCAAAATCACTTTCTTCCCTTCGGCTTGCGGAAGGATTGTTTGCGAGAGTTGCTCAATCTGCTCCTTAGGGCTGGTGATGTCGATTACCCAAAGAACGATGGATGCCTGGCGGAGCTTTTGGAAGGTGCGCTCGATGCCCATACTCTCAATCCTATCGCTCGTCTCGCGGATGCCTGCCGTGTCGATAAACCTAAAGGTGATGCCCGAGAGATTGATTGTGTCTTCAATAACGTCGCGGGTGGTGCCATGGATGTCGGATACGATGGCGCGCTCTTCGCCCACCAGTTGGTTGAGCAAGGTGGACTTCCCGGCATTTGTCTCGCCAATGATGGCCACGGGGATACCATTCTTGATGGCGTTGCCCACGCTGAACGAGTCGGTCAGGTGGTGCAACAGCTGTTCGATGTCTGTTGCCAACTGTTTCAATCTGCTACGGTCGGCAAACTCCACATCCTCTTCGCTGAAGTCGAGCTCCAACTCAATCAAGGATACAAAATCAAGCAGTTTGTTGCGCAGTCCCGTCAGTTCGCGACTGAAACCGCCGCGCATTTGGCTTACCGCCAGTTTGTGCATGTTTGCCGAGGTGGAAGCAATAAGGTCTGCCACCGCTTCTGCCTGGCTGAGGTCCATCTTCCCGTTCAAGAAGGCTCGTTGCGTATATTCTCCGGGGAGGGCCGTGCGGCATCCCTTTTCTACCAACAGTTGCAATATCTGCTGTTGGATGTAGATGGAGCCGTGGCAGGTAATCTCAACGGTGTCTTCCCCCGTGAAGGAATGAGGAGCACGGAAGAGAGCAACAACCACGTTGTCGATAAGCTCTTCCCCCGTAAGGATACTGCCATAGCTCAGCGTGTAGGCCTTCTGGTCATGGAGGGTCTTCCCCGGGGTCATGGGAGTGAAGATGGTGCTGCAGATGTCAACAGCCTTTTCTCCCGACACGCGGATGACAGCAATCCCTCCAACACCGGGGGCTGTAGATACGGCGCAGATAGTATCCCCGTTGAGCATCTTTTATACGTTGATTAGTTCGTATTCCTGTGTGCCAAGTCCAATCTTCTCAGCATGCTCCAATCCCGCCTGCCAGTTGGTGTCGGGGTGAATCATGTGGAACTTGTCTTCTCCCTCAAGGTGTTCGTGAGGATGTTCTTCCGACAATATATTGTTTCCTTGGATAAGCGGAGCATTGATAACCATATCGGCGCATGCTCTGTCCAGTGCAACGGGGTCGAAAGAGGCAGCAATGCCGAGGTTGGGAACGATGGCTGCATCGTTGTGATTCCAGCAGTCGCACTCCGGCGATACGTCCATGATGAAACTGATATGGAAGTTTGGCTTGTCGAGCAACACAGCCTTCGAATATTCGGCAATCTTACAGTTGAGGCGTTCGGAAGTGTCCCACGAAGCCAATACCGCTCCGCTATGTTGGCAGAGAGCCACACATTGTCCGCAGCCCACACAACGGTCGTAGTTGATAACAGCCTTGCGCTCATCGTCGAGGTGGATGGCGTCGTGGCGGCAATGCTTCACACAAATGTTGCAGCCGATGCAATTGTTACGGTCGACGCGCGGTTGCGATGCTCCGTGCAGTTCCAGTTTGCCGGCAACGCTGGCGCAACCCATTCCAAGGTTCTTAAGAGCACCGCCAAAGCCTGTCTGCTCGTGTCCTTTGAAGTGGTTCATGGTGATAACAATATCCGCATCGGCAATGGCAGAGCCTATCTTGGGGGCTTTGCAATATTCTCCACCTATTTCAATCTCGCGACATTCCGTACCCTTCAATCCGTCGGCAATGATTACTTCGCATTGGGCGGAGATGGGGTTGAAGCCATTCTCCATTGCGCTCTGCAGATGGTCTACAGCATTGGCACGACGGCCGGAGTAGAGCGTGTTGCAGTCCGTGAGGAAAGGCTTTGCACCGAGGCTGCGGAGATAGGTAGCCAACCGGGCAGCGTAGTTGGGACGGATATAAGCCAAGTTACCCGGCTCGCCAAAATGTATCTTGATTGCCACAAACTGGTCCTTGAAATCAATATTGGTTGCCAAACCTGCTCGTTTGATGAGTCGTTCCATCTTATCCAGCAGATTACTGGTGGGAGAGGTCCTAAGATTGGTGAAGTAAACTTTCGATTTGTTCATTTTCTTATTGGTTTTGTATGGCAAATGTACACGATTCCTGCCATAAAGCACTACTTTTGTGCTTAATAGTTTGTTTTAAGTATAAAGACGAAAATATGATAGATACACTGAAAAATCGCAGAACCATACGCAAATATGCGGAGCGGGATGTGCCCGAACATTTGTTGAACGAATTGCTGGAGGTGGCAATACGTGCGTCGAACACCGGTAATATGCAACTCTATAGCGTGGTTGTCACCCGCGAGGCAGCCGGCAAAGCTGCTTTGGCACCGGCTCATTTCAACCAGCCGATGATTACCGAGGCCCCCGTGGTGCTTACCTTCTGTGCCGATGCCAACCGTTTCGTTAAATGGGCGGAGCAACGCAAGGCTGAGGCAGGGTTCGATAACCTGCAGACGTTTATTGCCTCCACCATCGATGCCATGCTGTTTGCTCAGGCTTTTTGTGATGCTGCAGAAGAGAAGGGATTGGGAATTTGTTACTTGGGAACCACTGCATACAACGCAGACAAGATTATCGAAGCCTTGTCGTTGCCGCGCTTGGTTGTCCCCATTGTTACGGTGACGGTTGGCTATCCGGCCCATCCACTGCCGGAGCAACCCGAGAGATTGCCTCTGGCTGCAGTGGCACATCACGAAAGCTATACCGATTATACTCCGGAGGCAATAGACCTCTTGTATGCCGAAAAAGAATCATTGGAAGCCAACAAGCAGTTTGTTCGCGAGAACAATAAAGAGACCTTGGCGCAGGTGTTCACCGATATCCGCTACACCAAGAAAAACAACGAATACTTCTCGGATGTGTTGCTGAAGGTCTTGAAGGACCAAGGATTCATGAAGTAGGGGGGATTAGATGCGGTCCAAGACCGTTTGGATTAGTCCCGTCAGCGAACCTTTGTATTCTGTGTTCATGTTCTTGTCAACCCTGCCGGCAATGATGCAACATACGGTCATTGCCTTATGGCCCATCATGGCAGCAAGGCCGGCGAGCGACGAGCTTTCCATCTCGAAGTTTGTTATCTGTCGACCTTGGTGGTTGAATGCTTCAATCTTTTTGTTCAGCTCGGGGTCGGCAAGAGGCAGACGCAATTCTCGTCCCTGTGGGCCGTAGAAGCCGTTGGCAGCAATGGTGACTCCGCGCACGATATTGCTATCGCGTGTTATCTGCTCCACCAATCCGGCATCTGCCGAAACGACGTAGGGTAGGAGATTGGGTAGCTTCCAATCCAATTGCTTCCTCAGCGCTGCTTCGAATTCCAAATCACGCACCTTCTCGCTATCGGCATAGAAGTAGATTACACCGTCGAACCCGATGGATTTCTCAGCAACCACATAAGAGCCGACGGGCACAAAGGGCTGAAGACCTCCCGACGTCCCGATGCGCACCAAGGTGAGTTGCTTTGGTGAGGGTTTAACCGAGCGGGTGGTGAAGTCGATGTTTGCCAAAGCATCCAACTCGTTTAATACGATGTCGATATTGTCGGTGCCGATGCCGTGGGATACAACAGTGAGGCGCTTACCATGATAGGTACCGGTAATGCTGTGGAACTCCCGATTCGAAACCTCGCACTCCTTTGTGTCGAAGTGGGCGGCAACGGTTGATACCCTGTCGGGGTCACCCACAAGGATAATCTTGTCTGCCAACTGCTGCGGTTTAAGATGCAGATGGAAGGCGCTTCCATCTGCATTTATAATCAGTTCTGCTTCGGGAATAATTCTCATCTTGGATTAGTCTTTAAGAGGTTTCGAAGGATTGTTTGTCGGCTTGGCAATGGCTTCGCGCATTGATGTGTCGGCATCGATATTCTTCATTCTATAGTAGTCCATTATCCCAAGGTTGCCTGAGCGGAATGCCTCAGCCATGGCTTTGGGCACTTCGGCTTCAGCCTCAATAACCTTAGCGCGGGCTTCCTGAGCTTTTGCTTTCATCTCTTGCTCAAGGGCAACAGCCATTGCTCTGCGTTCCTCGGCTTTGGCTTGGGCAATGTTCTTGTCTGCCTGTGCTTGGTCCATCTGAAGGAAGGCACCGATGTTTTTGCCTATGTCGATGTCGGCAATATCGATGGACAGAATCTCGAAAGCAGTACCGGCATCAAGTCCTTTACGCAGCACGAGTTTGGAGATGGAGTCTGGGTTTTCGAGCACTGTTTTGTGGCTCTCTGCCGAACCAATCGACGACACGATACCTTCGCCTACGCGGGCAAGGATGGTCTCTTCGCCGGCACCACCTACCAACCGGTTGATGTTGGCACGCACTGTGACGCGAGCTTTTGCTATCAGCTGTATACCGTCTTTTGCCACGGCTGTTACGGGAGGTGTGTCAATCACTTTGGGGTTTACCGACATCTGCACGGCTTCGAACACGTCGCGGCCGGCAAGGTCGATGGCAGTAGCCATCTGGAAGGGAAGGTCGATGTTTGCCTTGGAGGCAGATACCAATGCGTGGACAACTTTCTCAACGTGTCCTCCTGCCAGATAGTGCGCTTCCAACTCATCGCGTGTCAGTGTCTTCAATCCGGCTTTGTGTGCCTCAATCATCGCACGGGTGATAACGTAGGGCGGCACATTACGGATACGCATAAGGAACAGCTGTATCAGCGAAATGTTGACACCCGAGACCTTTGCCGAAATCCACAAGAGGAACGGCACATAGTAAAAGAAAACAGTCAATAGTATGACTACCGCGCCCAATATGAAAACGGGCAAAAAGTTCAATTCTTCCATATATATTCTGTTAAGCGTGAGTTTCTGATGGTTCTGTTCTTGTCACCAAAACGTTGTATCCGTCTACGCGCAACACCTTGATGGGGGTGTTCTCGTCGATAAATTCGCCGGTAGACTTGGCTTCAACTTCAACATCGTTGATGAGGGCCTTGCCGATGGGTGCAAGGCGTGAGAGGGTTATCCCTTCGTCGCCCGGCTTGATTCCCAGCTCGCGGCTTGAGGTGAGCTTAGAGTCGACATCCGTTTTCAAGGCAACCTTGCGAAGCGAACGCGAGCGCATGAGCCACACGAACGCCACGATGAAGGCGATGGGCGAGATGAGTAATGTGAGATGCCCCACTATATCGCCAACGTTGTAGGCATAGATGATGCCCGCCGTGGCAAAGAGGGCTCCTCCGATGCCGGCAAGCGTTATCCCCGGAAGAAGGAATATCTCCAGGAGGATAAGCACGATGGCTATCAGCATCAGGATGGTAATGATGGCTATTTGTAGAATCATAAACTAAAGGTTGGTTTTATTTCTTCTTCAGGTAGTTTATCTCAGCGTTGCGCGCCTTCTTTTCCAGGTCTTCCACTTGGTCGGAAAGCTCGTCGAGCCGGGTCTCTGCTTCGAGGATGGACGACTTAAGCTGCTCTTTCTTCGTATTGTTGCCCGAGGAATAGGCCACTCTCATGTCTGCCAGCTTGCCGCTCAGCTCCTTTATCTGCTTGTTCATGGCAACCACCTTGCTGTAGGTGTTCTTTGCGTCCGTGCTCTTTATCTCGCTGAGACGATAGTAGGTAAGGTTGTTGTTTATCACAAACTCGAAGTCTTTCTTCACCTTCACTTCTCCGAAGGGTATTTCCTTGTGTGATAGCTCCACCAAATTGCTGTAGTTGCTCCCCTGTTTCCACGAATCCTTGATTGAGAAGACGGCGGCACGCGAACGTTTCACTTCAATGTCTTCGCTTGTCACGCGGTTGTGCTCGTTGTTGGGGATGAAGAGGTAGACACACACCTTGCCTTCGGGCTGAAAGCGGTCGGATACAAACCATCCCAACCCTTTTGTTTCGTCGTATACAATCATATAGTCGTTGAAGGGCGAGTTGAACGGCATGCCCAACTGCTCAGGTGCCAGGTAGGTGTCCGATTTGATGTTGTAGCGGGTAACGAACAAGTCGTAGCCGCCAATCGAGTTGTTGCCCGTTGAGGCATAATAGACGGTGACGCCATCGGTCATTACAAAGGGATAGTTGTTGTCAACGCCCGTGTCAGAACCTATCGTCAGCTGTTTCTCGTCGCCCCATTTGTCAATCAGTTTGGACTGTGAGAAGAGGCAGTATTTGCCGCTGTCGGCTGTGTGGGCATAGTATATCTTGTCGCCTTTCTGGTTCATGTAAACGGAGGAAGCGACTGATTCGTTGCTTTGGAAGAAGTCCTTGAAGGAGGTCAGCGTTCCGCTCTCTTCACTCAGCGTGTAGGCAGAGAGAAAATCGTTTTTTTTCACCACCATGCTGTCAATAATCTGCACGTCTTCGGTCTTCTCCATCATACGCAGGGCGTCTTCAACCAAGCTGAGCCTGTCTTCGGAGGCTTGCGTGTCTTGCTTCTTTTTGGTCAACAGGTCGATGTGGTCTTCCAGCATCTCGGCAGCCTCGTCGAAACGGTATGTGCGATAGTAGATGTCTGCAAGATAGCGATAGGCATCCATCACCTTGCGCTTGACAGCCACCTTGAGATACTTCTCTGCACCTTCAATGTCGCCCGTCTCGTAGCAGCAGACGCCATACCAAAGATTGTAGGAGGGGTTGCTCGGGGCTTGCTTTACAAGCTTTTCCAAAGCCGGCTTTGCCTCGGCATATTGACCTTCGTTGTATAATTTCTTTGCCTGGTCAAGGCTCTGAGCCTGCAGAAAGCAGCAGAGCGACGCAAGGCTTATGACGTAAAACAGTTTCTTGGATAACCGGTTCATGGTTTGTTTTTGATGTGATGTGATATACTCTTGATTAAGCAGTTCAAAGGTATGAATATTTTCGGTGACGCATGCAATACCAAGGGGAGTAAATATCCGTTTCCCGGGATTCCTACTCTTGGCGGGATATGGCATTGTCGATATAGCTTACAATCTCCGATTCTTCTTCCGGGTGAAACCAACGGATATCTTCGTCGCGCCTAAACCACGACATTTGCTTGCGGGCATAGACGCGGGTGTTGCGTTTGATTTTTTCGATAGCCACGAGGAGAGGCCACTCGCCTTCGATGTAGCGAAACAGCTCTTTGTAGCCAACGGTGTTGAGGGAATTCAAGTGGCGAAGGGGATACACTCTGCGTGCTTCTTCCACAAACCCGCTCTCAATCATGCTGTCAACGCGACTGTTTATGCGCTCGTAGAGTTCTTCCCTATCGCGCGTAAGTCCCACCTTAATGATTTTGAATGGTCGTTTTTTAGTGCTGTTTGTGCGGAAAGAGGAGTAGGGCTTTCCCGTCATGCGGCATATCTCCACGGCATGGATAACCCTCTTGTGATTCATCCTGTCCACCTCCTCATAATGTACGGGGTCTGATTCTTTCAGTTCCCTGAGGATGTTCTCCAGACCTTCTTCTTCGAACTGTTTGTGGAGAGCTTCGCGCACTGCGGGGGTTACTGTCGGGATGTCGTCGATGCCCTTGCACACGGCATCGATATACATCATCGAGCCCCCGGTCATTAGCACCGAGGGGATTGTCTTATGTAGCTCCTCAAGGAGCTTGATGGTATCTTCTTCGAAGTTGCTGGCACTGTAGTAGTCGGTGAGGGCCAACGTGCCCACCATATAATGTTTCACCCTTGCCATCTGCTCCGCCGTGGGCGCAGCCGTCCCGATGGGGATGTCCTTATAAATCTGTCGGGAGTCGGAAGAGATGATGGGCGAGAAGAGATGCTCTGCCAAGCGCAAACTCAACTCGGTCTTCCCTACGCCTGTCGGCCCGAGCAAAACGACAAGTGACGGCATTGTTTAATAACGTTCGTCGTAGGGGTTGTCCATCGAGTCTTCGCCGAAATCGCTGAACCCTTCATTGTCCAACTCATCCGCGTCGTATTCCGAATCGCCATAGAAATCTTCGTCCAAGTCTGTGCTCCCTGTGCTTTTGGGCTCAAACTTCTCGAAGTCCACGGTCTGTGGGGGAGGGGTGCCCATCGATTTGCTTACAATGGGTTTATCGAGGCTCTTGCCCGGGATAATCTCGCGAAGCTCCATGAAGAAGGCCCTTTCGGTCATGTAGTCGAAAACGAAAAGAAGCTTCTGATGTACGTCCTCAAGCAACTCTTCCAGGCGGGTATCTTCCATGACATAACTGTCCTCTTCCGAGGATGTGTCCATCTCTATCAATGTTATTTCTGTGTTTTTACTCCAATCGTCGTCGCAAACGAAGAAAGAACACATTTGGTCTTTCGTGTAGCCAACCGAATCGAGGATTGTGTCGCGAAGTTCGAGGAATGTTGCCTCGGAATCAATCTTTATCTCGCGCTTGAAATCATCCACCTCGTCGGATAGAATAAGAAATCTGTATACCATATTAGTTTTTGTTTTTAGCAGTTCAAAAGTAGTGAAAATTATTAACGGACATAAAATCGCCTTTAAATTTTTGTGGCGGGCATCTTTTCCGAGCTCTTTGAGGCGACGCAAATGCAACACTTGGTGCCTTCCGAGGGCTTAAAATAGATGCAAATGCAACACTTTTTGCTTTCCGAGCGCTCTGAAGCTGTGCAAATGCAACGTTTGGGGCGATTTGAGTGCTCGGGATAGATGCAAATGCAACGTTTTGAATGATTCGAGCACTAAAATTGTGTGCAAATGCAACGTTTTATGCTTTCCGAGCACTCGGAGGCTGCGCAAATGCAACGTTTTATGCTTTTTCAGTACTGAGAATATGTGCAAATGCAACGCTTTTAACAATTCCTATGCCCAAATAGTGCGCAAATGCAACGTTTGGACGCATTTGCGACGCTTTCTTGTGTGCTTTTGCAACGCGTGGACGCATTTGCGACGCTTTCTTGTGCGCAAATGCAACACATGGACGCAAATGCAACGCAGTTTTGGATGCAAAT
Organism: Anaerobutyricum sp.; assembly: GCA_963629885.1. Taxonomy (GTDB): domain Bacteria; phylum Bacteroidota; class Bacteroidia; order Bacteroidales; family Tannerellaceae; genus Parabacteroides. Next base: position 9,296 of record CAVGKO010000009.1, on the reverse strand, counting down.
GCAACATTTCGACGCAAATGCAACGCTTTCTTGTATGAAAGCCGTGATGAGGATGCCTTGGAGACAAAAAAAGTGAGCAAATGCAACCCTCTGAGGGCGCATTTGCTCACTTAAGGTGTGTTTTCATGGTAAAAGATAATTTCTTCCGCCCCGGGAGGCTATGCCTCGGGAGGTTACTCGTCGATAGACCCTCTTACGATACCGCGCTTGGAAGTCTTGATGAAGTTGAGAATCAAATCTCTCTCCAGAGACGGCTCATATTCTGTTTCGATGGCTCTGAGGGCATCGGAGTTGTTGAGCCCGCGAGTATAGAGGGTGCGATAGATATCTTGGATGAGGAACACCTGTTGGTTGGTGAAACCTCTGCGGCGCAGCCCAACGATATTGATTCCGCAGTATACAATAGGGTCGCGACCAATCAGCGTGTAGGGCGGGATGTCTTTGCCAATGCGCGAGCCACCCTGAATCATCACATGTTGTGAGATGCGTGTGAACTGGTGAACAAGACTTCCGCCACTGACGATGGCATAGTCGTCAATCTCCACCTCTCCGGCAATCTGGGAGGCGTTGCCGATAATGATATGGTCTTTCAGCACGCAGTCGTGAGCAATGTGAGAGTAAGCCATGATGAGGCAGTCGTTGCCCACAATGGTCTTGCCCTTCGAGGCTGTTCCGCGGTTGACGGTAACGCACTCGCGGATGGTTGTGTTGTTGCCTATCTCGGCAGTTGTCTTCTCGCCCCTAAACTTAAGGTCCTGCGGGATGCCGGCAATCACTGCCCCGGGAAAGATGGAACAGTTGTTGCCAATCCTCGCCCCGTCGAGAATGATGGCGTGAGGGTAGATGTGGCAGTTGTCGCCTATGACTACGTCCTTCTCAATCACTGCGAAGGGGTCTATCGTTACGTTCTCGCCGATTTTTGCTTCGGGGTGAACTACAGCTAAAGGAGATTGATTCATATGTTTTGTGTCTGTTATTTGTTCTTGATGATTTGTGCCATAAACTCAGCTTCGCAGACCAGCTTGTCGCCCACAAAGATGTAGCCCTTCATTGTGGAGATGCCGCGTCGGATGGGGGCAAGGAGCTCGAGGCGTAGCATAAGCGTGTCGCCCGGCACAACCTTCTGACGAAACTTCACTCCGTCTATCTTCATGAAGTAGGTGGAATAGCGTTCGGGCTCGTCCACTGAGTTGAGCACGAGGAGACCACCCGTCTGTGCCATTGCCTCCACCAACAATACTCCCGGCATTACCGGTTCTTGGGGGAAGTGACCTGTGAAGAACGGCTCGTTTGTGGTGACGTTCTTTATCCCGACGATATAGTCGCCGCCTATCTCAATAATCTTGTCCACCAAAAGGAACGGATAGCGGTGGGGCAATAGCTCGCGGATGCGGTTGATGTCCATCACCGGTGCATTGTTGGGGTCGTAGACAGGTGCCTGCTTTTCGTTGAACTTGATGTCCTTGCGGATTACACGTGCAAGCTGGTTGTTGATTTTGTGGCCCGGGCAGGTGGCAATGACGCGTCCGCGGATGGGCTTGCCAATAAGAGCAAGGTCGCCAAGCACGTCGATGAGCTTATGCCGTGCAGGCTCGTTGTCGAACTTAAGCGGACGGTTGTTGATATATCCCAGCTCGTGCACATTCTTGTGGGCAATGCCCATCTTGTCTGCCAGCTTGTCGAGAGTCTCCTGCGGCACCTTCTGGTCGTAGATAACGATGGCATTGTCGAGGTCGCCACCCTTGATGAGGTTGTTCTGAAGCAGCATCTCCACTTCGCGTACAAACACAAAGGTACGCGAGTCGGCTATCTCGGAAGGAAACTCGCTGAGGTCGCCGAGCGAGGCATACTGGTTCGACAATACCGGGGAGTTGAACGAGATAAGGACGTTTGCGCAGAACTTGTCGTCGGGGAGAACAATAAGCGAAGAGCCCGTCTCCTCGTCCTTTACCTCAATCTTATGCTTCACGATATAGAAGTCACGCGGGGCATTCTGCTCCACTGTGCCTGCTTTCTGTATCTCTTCGGAGAAGAAACGCGAACTACCGTCCATGATGGGGAACTCGGGTGCGTTCACTTCAATCAAACAGTTGTCAATCTCGTAGGCATACAAAGCTGCCATGGCATGTTCTATGGTGCTTACCTGAATGCCGTTCTTCGACAACACGGTGCCTCTCTGTGTGCCGGCAACGTTCTCTGCCAAGGCGTCGATGACGGGCTCGCCCTCCAAGTCCACGCGCTTGATTTTGTATCCGTGATTCTCCGGTGCCGGGTTAAACGTAATCTGAATGTTAAGCCCTGTATGCAGGCCTTTGCCTTGCATCGAGAAACTACGGGCCAACGTCTTTTGTCTTTGCATACGTATATTATTTTTGAATCTCTTTCTTCAGTTGTTCTATCTCGCGTTGCATCTGCCCCATGGTGCGATACATATCCGGCAGGCGGTTGAATATGGCACTCGAGCGCATGAACCCTTTGGCATCGATGGCCGGCGCGCCAAGCACTGTCTTCGCCTCCTTGATGTCGCTGATGACACCCGCCTGTGCACCAAACACCACGTGGTCGGCTATGTGGATATGTCCCGCCAAGCCTACCTGGCCGCCAAACATACAGTGGCTGCCAATCTTTGTTGAGCCGGCAATGCCCACCTGGGCTGCCATCACGGTGTTTTCGCCCACCTCCACGTTGTGGGCAATCTGTATGAGGTTGTCGAGCTTCACTCCACGATGGATAACGGTAGACCCCATTACGGCGCGGTCGATAGTGGTGTTGGCTCCAATCTCCACATTGTCTTCCAAAACAACATTCCCCAGCTGCGGAATCTTCTTATAGTCCTCGCCCTCGGGAGCAAACCCAAAGCCGTCGGCACCGATAACCGAGCCTGCATGAAGGATACAGCCGTTGCCAACCTTACAACCTTGATAGATGGTGGTGTGGGGGTAGAGTATGCAGCCATTGCCAATGCTTACATTGTCGCCCACGTAGGCATGGGGATAGATTTGGCAGTTCTTACCTACCCGTGCGTTCTCGCCGATGTAGGCAAAGTTGCCCACATAACAACCTTCGTCCACCGTGGCACTCGTGGCAATGAATGCGGCAGAGGAGATGCCCGTCTTCTTGGGCTTCGACTGCTCCACCAAGTTGAGCAACATGGCCAAGGACACATATGCGTTCTCCACCTTCACCAATGTGGCGGAAAGAGGCTCGGAAGGCGTGAAGTCGTTGTTCACCAAGACGACGCTTGCCTTTGTGGTATAGATAAAATGCTCGTACTTGGGGTTGGCAAGAAAAGTTAGCGTACCCGGACGGCCCTCTTCTATCTTCGAAAAGTTGCTGACCTTTACCTCGGGGTTACCTTCCACCTTCCCGCCAAGGAAGTCGGCTATCTGTTGTGCTGAAAACTCCATTGCTTAATCTTGTTTGATTGCGTTAATGATTCCTTTGTCAAGCAGGTATCCTGCCATCTCGCGCTGCACCGTCTCGGCTGCTTTGCGCGAGAAGGAGGCAAACTGCTCCGTCTTGTCGGCATAGATGATGGCACGTGAGGAGTTGACCAACAATCCGCACTGGCTGTTCATCCCGTACTCGGCAACTTCGCGCAAGCTACCTCCCTGAGCACCCACGCCGGGTACCAAGAGGAAATGGTTGGGGGCATGCTTACGGATGTCTATGAACATCTTCCCTTGTGTTGCGCCAACAACATACATCATCTGCTCGTCGGACGCCCATCCTTGGGACTTTTTCAATACCTTCTCAAACAATCTCTCGCCCGTGGCATCTTCCGTCATCTGGAAGTCTTGCGAACCCTTGTTCGACGTCAATGCCAACAATATCACCCATGCTCCGGGATAGATAAGGAACGGCTTCACACTGTCTTCACCCATATAAGGCGCCACCGTCACGGCATCCACACGTATATGGTCGAAGAACGAACGGGCATACATCTCTGAGGTGTTGCCTATGTCGCCGCGCTTTGCATCGGCAATGATAAACTGGTCGGGGTATTGCTCCCTGAGATACTTTACAGTCTTCTCGAAGGCAAGTATCCCTTCCACGCCCATGCTCTCGTAGAACGCCATATTGGGTTTGTAGGCAACGCAGAAGTCTGCCGTGGCATCGATAATCGCCTTGTTGAAAGCAAAAATCGGGTCTTCCTCCGCGAGCAGATGCTGCGGAATCTTCTTTATGTCGGTGTCCAACCCAACGCAGAGGAAGGATTGTTTCTTCTTGATATTCTCGAATAGTTCTTGTTTGTTCATCTTCTTTTGTGTTTTTACAATTCGGCTTCTTTCAATCGTTCAGCATTCTCGGCAATGGTAAGTTTGTCGATGCAGGTCTGAATGTCGCCATCCATGAATGCCGACAGGTTATAAATCGTGTAGTTGATGCGATGGTCGGTGACGCGCCCCTGCGGATAGTTGTAGGTACGAATCTTTGCCGAGCGGTCGCCCGAGGAGACCATTGTTTTGCGCCTTGAGGCAATGTCGTCCATGTATTTCTGGTGTTCCTTGTCGTAGATGAAAGAACGCAGGCGGGCAAGTGCACGCTCTTTGTTCTTTGGCTGGTCGCGAGTCTCGGTACATTCAATAAGAATCTCTTCGCTCACTCCGGTGTTGGGGTTCTTCCATACGTAGCGCAAACGTACTCCCGACTCCACCTTATTAACGTTCTGGCCGCCGGCACCACCCGAACGGAACGTATCCCACTTTATCTCTCCCTCGTTTATCTCAACATCAAACTCGTCTGCCTCGGGGAGCACAGCCACGGTGGCTGCCGAGGTATGCACACGTCCTTGTGTCTCGGTGACGGGCACGCGCTGAACACGATGTACACCAGATTCGTACTTGAGGGTGCCATACACCTTTTCTCCACTTACGGAGAAGATTATTTCCTTGAAACCGCCCGAGGAGCCTTCGCTGAAGCTCGAGAGGGCAACCTTCCATCCCTTTGCCTCGCAATATTTCACATACATACGATAGAGGTCACCGGCAAACAAAGCAGCCTCGTCGCCTCCCGTGCCGCCGCGTATCTCAACAATGGCATTCTTGTCGTCCTCAGGGTCACCGGGGATAAGCAGCAGCTTGATTTCTTCTTCCAACTCCGGAATGCGTGCGTTGCAGGCATCCAGCTCTTCGCGAGCCATCTCCCTCATCTCGGCATCCTGCTCCGTGTCCAACAGCTCACGTGCTTCCTTTATCCCGTTAAGTGTGTCAATATATTTGTTGCGTGTGGCAACAATCTTCTCCAGGTCGTGATATTCCTTGTTGAGTTTCACAAACCGTTTGATGTCGGCAATCACTGCCGGGTCGGCAATAAGAGTGCCCACCTCCTCAAAACGGCTTGCCAGTCCGTCCAGTCTCTCTAATAAACTATTGTCGGCCATCTCCCAGAATCAATATACAAAGCGACCCTTTTCGCTTTCAATAATCAGTTCGTTCTTCTCTGCCTCTTCCACGAAGCCAATCACCCGGGCATCGATACCAAAGCTCTTGGCTATGCTTATCACTTCTTCGGCATGGTCGGGCGAGAGGTATACTTCCATGCGATGGCCCATATTGAATACCTTATACATCTCGCTCCAGGATGTTCCGCTCTGCTCTTGTATGATACGGAAGAGGGGAGGGATGGGGAAGAGGTTGTTTTTTGTCACCCGTTTGTTGTCCACAAAATGCATCACCTTGGTCTGCGCCCCGCCGGAGCAGTGCACCATGCCGTGGATTTGCGGACGCAGCTTGTCTAATACTGCCTTAATCACCGGAGCATATGTACGGGTAGGAGAGAGCACCAGCTTGCCGGCATCTATTCCTAATTCCTTTATTTCATCGGTCAGTTTCAACTTTCCCGAGTAGACCAACTCGTCGGGCACGGCTGCGTCGTAGCTCTCAGGGTATTTCGTTGCCAGATATTTGGCAAACACATCGTGGCGCGCCGAGGTCAGTCCGTTGCTGCCCGTGCCGCCGTTATATTGTTTCTCGTAGGTGGACTGCCCATAGGATGCCATGCCCACAATCACGTCGCCGCCTTGTATGTTGCGGTTGTCAACCACGTCGGCACGTTTCATGCGGCAGGTCACCGTGCTGTCCACAATGATGGTGCGCACCAAGTCGCCCACATCGGCTGTCTCGCCTCCGGTGGCATAACAACCCACGCCCATATCACGCAATTCGGCAAGCAATTCGTCCGTCCCGTTGATGATGGCTGAGATAACCTCCCCCGGAATCAACAGCTTGTTGCGCCCGATGGTGGACGACACCAAGATGTTGTCCACTGCACCCACGCACAGCAAATCGTCGATGTTCATAATCAGAGCATCCTGCGCAATGCCTTTCCATACCGACAGGTCGCCGGTCTCCTTCCAATACATATAAGCCAAAGACGACTTTGTTCCGGCACCGTCGGCATGCATGATGTTGCAATACTCCGGGTCGCCGCCCAATATATCGGGGATAATCTTGCAAAATGCTTTTGGAAATATGCCTTTATCGATGTTCTTTATGGCATTGTGAACATCTTCTTTCGAAGCGGATACACCGCGCAAGTTGTAACGTTGGTCACTCATTATTTTACGTGTTTAGGCGGCAAATGTACATAAAAACGTTCTATTTCCGTATGGCCCGGACAAAATAACCCCCTCTTACACGAGGATAGTCCCCGGCTGTGTGAGAGGGGTGAAAAACCGATTGGTTAACCAATTCGCCTCAATCGGTTAACCAATTTGCTCGAATTGGTTAACCAATCGGCGTGGAAGGACTACCGGAGTCTTAGGACGTCGCCTTCTTCGGGGGTGTAGTCCCAGTCCTTCTTGTTCATGCGGTAGAGGCTCTTGATTTGTATGCCGTACTTCTGCGCGATGCTGTGCATGGATTCACCGATTTGCACAACGTGTTCGTAGTTCGGCTTGTCGGCCTTCTTCTTCTTCTTTTGCAGATAAACGATGTCGCCCTTCTGGAGAGGGAAGTCTTCGGGCACCTCGTTGAACTTCTTCAGCTCCTTCACACTGAAGCCTGTGCTCTCGGAAATATCTTCAAAGCTGTCGTTCTCCTCGGCATAGACATACAATAGCCCAAACGTACGATAGATGGTATGTGCCTCTACGGAGGAGCGCTCGCTGTGTTTCTTTTCCTTGTGGACCACATGTTTGGTCTTCTTTGCCGAGTCGTAGCGATAGAGCTCGTAGTCTTCTATTATCTTGATGAGTTTGTTGGCATAAGCGCGGTCGGTGGCATAGCCGCATTTCTGAAGCCCCTTTGCCCAACCAACGTAGTCGGTGGTTTTGAGACGAAACAAAGATTCGTAGCGCGAGCGTTTGAGAAACTTGGAATGGTCCTCATACGATTCTTCCACCCGTTTGTATTTCCGAAAACATTCTCCCCTCAAATCGTCATCGTGATATATACGTCCTCCGCGCCACTCATTGTGGCACTTGATGCCAAAGTGGTTGTTCGAACGGCGAGCCAACTCGCTCTGACCGGCGCCCGACTCAAGCAACCCTTGGGCAAGCGTGATGCTGGCAGGTATCCGATATTTCTTTTGCTGTTCAACAGCCAGTGCGCTGTAGGTCTTTATATATTTTTCGTAAGAAGAGATTCTTTTCGGTGCCGAGGCATTAGCCCACGTAGCAACGAATAACAGGAGACAAAGAATACGTATCGTTTGTTTCATGAAAAGTGTACTTGTGTATTTATTGGGGCAAGCAGACCATTGCGCCTGCTTGCCCCACTTTAGATTTGATAGGAGCAGCCCCCCCGGATTAGATGCCCAAAGAGGCTCTGATTTGGTTGATTTTCTCTTCGGCTGCCTTCTCTGCTGCCGGCAGTTCGTCTTTGCTGTTCACCTTTGAATGCACCTCGCAGTAGAACTTAATCTTGGGCTCTGTGCCCGAAGGACGGATAGACACCTTGGTGTTGTCTTCGGTGAAGAACTGCAAGACGTTGGAGGTTGTAGGCATATCCAGAGTAAGCGTTTCGCCATCAACGTAGCTGTAGCCCTTCAGAGAGGCATAGTCGCAGAACAATGTAACCTTTGAACCGGCTATTTCCTTCAGCGGGTGTTCGCGGAAGTTCTTCATCATGGCTTCAATCTCTTCGGCACCGCTCTTGCCCTTCTTCACGATGGAGATACCCTTCTCCTTCGAGAATCCGTATTGCACGTAGATGCTCTGCAACAACTGATACATCGTGAGGCCTTTGTCTTTTGCCCATGCGGCTATTTCAGCCAAGACGGAACATGCCGAAACGGCATCCTTGTCGCGTACGAAGTCTTCGCAGAGGAATCCATAGCTCTCTTCTCCGCCACCGATATAGTTCTTCTTCCCTTCGTTCTTCTTTATCACGTCGGCAATCCATTTGAATCCGGTGTAGACGTCGAACAGCTCAACGCCGCTGCGCTCGGCAATGGTGCGTATCAGTTCGGTGGTAACGATGGTCTTCACTATATATTCCTTACCGTTTATCTTACCCAGCTCTTTCCAACGGGTTATAAGGTAGTATACAAACATCAGAGCTGTTTGGTTGCCGTTGAGCAGCACCCATTCGCCTTTGTCGTTCTTCACGGCGGCACCTACGCGGTCGGCATCCGGGTCGGAAGCCAATACCAGCTCGGCATCTGTCTCTTTGGCCTTCTCCACAGCCATGGCCAATGCTGCCGGCTCTTCAGGGTTGGGCGAAACAACTGTCGGGAAGTTGCCGCTCACCACATCCTGCTCGGGCACGTGGATGATATTGGTAAACCCGAAAGCCTTCAAGGTGGCGGGAACGAGCCTTACACCTGTGCCGTGGATGGGGGTGTATACAATCTTTATATCGTGATGGCGCTTGATGGCTTCGGGCGAAAGAGAGATGGAGGTCAGGGCCTCGATATACTGGCGGTCGATTTGCTCGCCGATAATCTCGATTAGATTCTTGTCGCCACCAAACTTGATGTCTTTGGCACCGCGGATTTTGTTTACCTCGGCAATTGTGTTCTTGTCGTGCGGGGGAACCATCTGTGCACCGTCGTCCCAATAAGCTTTATATCCGTTATACTCCTTCGGGTTGTGTGAGGCAGTAAGGATGATACCGCTTTGGCATCCCAACTTACGGATGGCAAACGACATCTCCGGCGTTGGACGGAGGCTGTCGAACAAATAGACCTTGATGCCGTTGGCAGAGAATATGTCGGCAGATATCTCGGCAAACTTGCGGCTGTTGTTGCGGCAGTCGTGCCCGATAACAACCTTTATCTGGCTAAGTCCGCTGAATTCTTTCTTCAGGTAGTTCGACAATCCTTGCGTTGCCGCGCCCACTGTGTATATGTTC
>CAVGKO010000008.1:0-21269 GCA_963629885.1 Anaerobutyricum sp. | reverse complement strand
CCAAACGGGTATCGACAGAAATTCTTACGAGGTTCGAACCTTTTGACCCAAACGTACGAACCTTTGGACGAAAAGGTTCGAACCTCCGAGAACAAAGAGCCGACTGTTTGGGGCAAAAGAGTCGACTGTTTTGGTGAAAAGAGTCGGCTCTTTCGTTTCCCCCGGCAAGGAGGGTTTTACCAAAGTACCGATACTTTCGACAAAAACCATCGATGGTCTTCGTTTTCCCTCGGCAAGGCGGATTTTTCAAATGGGTTAACCGTTTTGCCCGAAAGGGCTAACCGTTTTGAGTAAAACGGCTAGCCCTTTCGATTTTCACCCCTCTTTGGCGGGTGGCGTTTGAACGATGGATTTTATCTGTTCACAACGAAATTTCGTATCTGACATTCCGTCCCCGAGGAGCGGGCGTTCTTGTCTTTCGAGATGCGGAGCACCAGTTTATGAGAAGAGTCGCTCAGCTCCGTCTCCAACATATATACCCAAGGGATGTAGAGCCCCTCGCTCCACTCCGTGTATGTATCAAGCTTCTTGAACGGGGCGCCGTCGACGCTATACTCAAGGATTCCTGCCGTGGGACCGGGCACGCAGAATATGCCGATTGCCTTCCCTGTGAAATCGAGCGTCAGCTTGTCTCCCGGATGGGTTGCCTCCAACATGGGGACGTCAACGAAGCCTTTTCTCTTACCAACATTATTGTCCGGATGCCAAGAAGCAACGTATTTCCAACCCTTAACGAGCTTTGCCTCCTCCAAGGGGATGAAGTCGCCACCATAGTAGCTATACTCATCGAGCGGCTGCGACGGTATCTCGTGGGCAACGATGGGGCTATTGGGGGTTACGCCCTTCCACATCGCGTCGAACAGATGGTTGATGGCGGCGGCATAAAACTTATGCCCGAACGGCAGTGGATGGGTACCGCCAAACTGACCCCACGTAAACTCACCCTCTTCCATCCTTTCGCCTATCTCTTGAACCAGATTGATGGAAGGAATCAGATAGTGGTTTGCCACACGTTCGTGGTTGAGTATCACGTCCGGCTGCTGTTTCTTGGCAACCATCGGGATAAACGGGTCGTAGATGAAATGAAGCATAACGATATCCATCTCAGGGTTGCTCAATAAGGCATGGCGCACCTCCCCTTCCATGCCACGCACTTGCTGCTGCGGGGTGAAGTGGTTTGTGTGGTCGTTAACGGCTGCTTCCACAAAGAGCAAGTCAACCTTACCCTTGCTCAGCACATCGTTCTGCAGGCGGAAAGCCCCCGGCGTTGTTCCCGTGGAGCTGATGCCTGCCTCCACGAAATCGAAGCTCGTATAAGGGAACCGTTGCTTCAGTTGCTTTTCAATCATGTCTTTCCAGCCCTCCATCTCCGTGATGGAACCGCCCACGAAGGCAACACGGCCCTTTCTCTCCTTCTCAAACTTGACAAAAGAGTTCTGCAGACTACCACGCACATTGTAGTGCAGGTTCTTCTCATACTCCGGCTGATAGCGAAGGATGAAGTCCACCACCGGCTCGGGGTTCTCCAAGCTATGAGGATGATGGTCTACGCCCGGCTTGATTATCACCTCAACCGGTCCACCCAAAGCCAGGTAGCGAGAACGCACAATGTCCATATTCTCTTTGAAGGGGACAACCTTATCGGCATCACCGCAGACGCTGATGATAGGTATCCCGGCTTTTGCCAAGGGCTCAAGATTGTCGGTGGGGTTGCCTTTAAACGATTTCATGTCTTCTTCCGTCAGGTTCCATTCCTTCAAGAAATCGTTCCACAGCTCTGCTCTCTTCCTTCCGGGCCAACTGGTCACGTCGCATACCGGAGCATCAATATATATACATGCCACCTTATCCGTATTTTTGATTGCCCAGTTCAATGCATACAGTCCGCCGCGACTGAAGCCCTCAAGAGTTACTTTCGGCGAGAGACCATAGTAGTCCTTCATATAATTATAGAACTCCGTACCCCAAACCACTGAACGCGGACTGCCGTAACAATGCGTCACGTCGAAATATACCACATGGAAGCCTTTTTCCAACAAAGCCTTGTCTACACTCGGGAAGGCATCGAAGAATGCCGGACGCCATATCCAAGGATTCCCCTCTGCTGCCTTCTTGGGGACAACCACCGTTGCATCGCGGCCCTTGAACTTGAAATCATAACGGTCGCATCCGCTCCACTCGCTCTTCTGCCCGGGGAAAGCCTGCATCTGATGCGTAGTCTCCTTGCCGGTAATGGCCTTATAGACTGTCTCGGCAATCTTATGCGCCCCAACAGGGTCGGGATGAATCTTATCGGGGAAATGCTCCTCCATACCGGAGGTGGCACTATGAAGGTCAATAATAGGCAGTCCGTTTTTCTTTGCCACCCGGTCGATTACCGGAATGACCCCATTCACGATAATGCTGTCGTTGATGCTATATTGCAACAAGTAGGCTTTGGGGGGATAGCAGAGATATATCTTCGGCTTCGATGGAATAGCCTTGAATGCGTTGACCATTGTCTGAACATCCTTGGGGAACTCGGCTTTGTATTTCCAGTTGAACGATTTGGAATCGTTTGTCCCCAACTTAATGATAACGATATTGGGATTATAGCTAAGGGCATCCTTAAACATCTGCTCCTTCATATAAGGATAATCCCCTTTCATCAGCATGGTACGGGCACTGAAACCATAGTTCCGCACATCGTATCCCTTCCCAAGCATCTGCCCGAGAACCGACGGATAACTGTCGCGGTCGCGATTCGCAATCCCCGCCCCGTATGTTATACTGTTTCCAACACATGCCACACGAATAACCTCGGTGGCCTCCTGCGCACTACTGCCAAAACTGACAATCAGAAATAGCGCAATCAGACGAACTAACTTTTTCATGGTATCTCATTTTCAATTCTGACACAAAGGTAATTTAATTTACAAATGATTATATTTGCCGTAAATCATGAAAACACACAAAAAAGAATGAGCACATTAGGTAAAGTAGGCCAAAAGATGACCCAATACAGATGGACAATCTGTGCAATGTTGTTCCTCGCAACAACAGTAAACTATCTCGACCGTCAGGTCTTATCACTAACCTGGGACGAATTTATCAAACCCGAATTCCATTGGAACGAATCCCATTATGGGACCATCACTTCCGTATTCTCGATTGTTTATGCTATATGTATGTTGTTTGCCGGCAGGTTTGTCGACTGGATGGGTACAAAGAAGGGCTACCTTTGGGCTATTGGCGTTTGGTCGGTGGGTGCCTGCATGCATGCCTTATGCGGCGTCATAACGGAGCACTACGTAGGTATGAGCAGTGTAACCGAGATGGTTTCCGCCACGGGTGATGTGGTAGTGGTTTTGGCCACCGTCAGTATGTATTGCTTCTTGGTTGCCCGCTGCATATTGGCATTGGGCGAGTCGGGCAACTTCCCGGCAGCCATTAAGGTGACAGCCGAATATTTCCCCAAGAAAGACCGTGCATACGCAACGTCTATATTCAACTCCGGCGCTTCTATCGGCGCTTTGGTTGCTCCCCTAACGATTCCTCTCTTAGCCAAACATCTGGGATGGGAGATGGCATTCATCGTAATCGGTGCTCTCGGCTTCATTTGGATGGGCCTGTGGGTATTCTTATACACCTCGCCTGCCAAAAGCAAATATGTAAATGCAGCAGAGCTTGCCTATATCGAGCAAGACGGGCAGAAGGAAGACACCCCGGAGGTTTCGGAAGAAGAGCAGAAGAAAATCAGTCTATGGAAATGTTTCACCTTTAGACAGACGTGGGCATTCATTGTAGGCAAATTCATGACCGACGGTGTATGGTGGTTCTTCCTCTTCTGGACGCCTTCTTACCTGAATACGCAATTTGGCATCAAGACATCCGACCCGCTGGGTATGGCGCTCATCTTTACGCTCTATGCCATAACGATGCTTTCAATCTACGGCGGTAAACTCCCAACCATCTTTATCAATCGTACCGGAATGAATCCTTATGCGGCACGTATGAAGGCGATGTTGATTTTCGCTTTCTTCCCGTTGGTAGTGTTGTTGGCACAACCATTGGGCACAATCTCCCCTTGGTTCCCCGTTATATTGATAGGTATCGGATGTGCTGCTCACCAATCATGGTCTGCCAACATCTATTCCACCGTGGGCGATATGTTTCCCAAGTCAGCAATTGCAAGCGTAACAGGCATCGGTGGTATGGCGGGCGGTATAAGCTCGATGATACTCCAGAAGGTGGCAGGCGACTTGTTTGTATATGCCGATGAAACGCAGATGGTGTTTATGGGCTTCGAAGGGAAACCTGCCGGCTACTTCATCATCTTCTGCGTATGCTCCGTTTCTTACCTCATCGGGTGGGTAATCATAAAGATGTTGGTTCCCAAATATGAGGTTATCACGTTAGACTAAGCAAACACTCGGTCGGGTTCCATATTAAAGAAACAAAGTAATGAGAATAGGTATCCTTTCTTCCGGAGGCGATTGCCCCGGTATAAATGCGACGATTCGTGGGGTTGGCAAGACTGCCATCATGCAATACGGTATGGAAGTGATTGGCATCCATAGCGGCTTTGTAGGATTGCTAAACAAAGATATCCAACCCTTCGACGAGCGCAGTTTGTCAGGCATCTTGAACTTGGGAGGAACAATCTTGGGTACCTCTCGCGAAAAGCCGTTTCGCAAGCTTCTTGCCTCCGGTGATAGCGACAAGCCGCAAATCATCAAGCAGAATTACGACGAGTTGGGGTTAGACTGCCTTGTATGTATCGGCGGGAATGGCACACAGAAAACAGCCGGCTTGCTCTCGGCCCTTGGATTGAACATCATTGGTGTACCCAAGACCATCGACAACGATGTTTGGGGAACCGACATAACTTTCGGCTTCGATACGGCAGTAAATATCGCAACTGACGCCATCGACCGCCTGCATTCAACCGCAAGCTCCCATAAACGGGTGATGGTGGTAGAGGTCATGGGCCATCATGCGGGATGGATTGCCTTGTATGCCGGCATGGCGGGCGGAGCCGATGTGATTTTGTTGCCCGAGTTGGGATATGATATCGACAAGGTGATACAAGCCATTCTCGACCGAGCCCATCGCGGTAAACCTTATTCCATTGTTGTCGTTGCCGAAGGTGTGGAAACACCGGAAAAGAAACGTCCCTCCGACTACATCACACGTACAATAGAGGCAGCTACCGGCATTGAATCGCGCGACACTGTATTGGGATATATCCAACGAGGCGGCAACCCCTCGCCTTTCGACCGTAATCTGGCTACTCGTTTGGGTGGACATGCCACAGAACTGATTGCCAATCACCAATTCGGACGTATGGTTTGTTTGAAAGGAAACAAAGTGGAGTCCATCGCCCTCTCTGAAGTAATCGGCAAACTAAAGTTGGTCACTCCGGACAACGAATTGATTGTTCAAGGGAAAAGAATGGGTGTTTCGTTCGGCAGATAACCCATGAGGGAATGGGACATTTCACGAATTGTCCCGTTTGTCTGTGTTTTGCGAAGGCATGCTATCCACTTCTTGGGTCTGTTCCAGCCGACTCAAAATGGCCTTCTTGAAAGCTTTGTCTTTACGTAGTTTCTTCATCGCCATCATTGCGGCATGTTGTTGTGATTCCTTTTTGGAATATCCTGAACCCACCCCAATAAGTTCTTCCGACAGCATCACACCCGTTTGAAACACCGGACATCCGTTGTCATCGGTAAACGACTCCATCACTTTGAATGTAATCTCCAGCTTGTGTTTCTGACCCCATTCAATCACCCTGGACTTAAAGTTGACCTCTTTGCGGGCAATGTTGTCAAGGTCTATATATTTTCTGACAATCATGTTCTCCACAAAGCGGAAACAAGTATGGTAGCCTTGGTCCAAATAAACGGCTCCAATCAACGCCTCAAGCGCATTACCATATATATGATTGTTATGTACGTTGTTTCTTTTAACGGAATAAACAATCATCTTGTCGAGCCCCATCTCAACGGCAATATGATTGAGCGTTTCGCGCTGAACAATCTTTGAACGCGTATTGGTAAGAAAGCCCTCCTGCTTGTTCTCGAAATGCCGATACACCATATCTGCCACAACGGCCGACAGCATGGCATCGCCCAAGAACTCCAAGCGTTCGTTGTTTCGTTTTCCGCCGAATTTTTCTGACGAGGAAGACTTGTGCATAAAAGCCTGTTCGTAGATACGGACATTCACAGGATAAAATCCCAACACCTTATATAAAGAAAGATAAGGCTCCTTATTACGACACATAAGAAGCCTTATCTTTTTGTATAACTGCGTGAACACGGTTACTTCACGAATTTTTTAACTATAGCACAAGCGTTATGACCACCAAATCCAAACGTGTTAGACAAAGCTGCCCGTATTTCACGCTTCTCTGCCTTGTTAAATGTGAAATTCAAATTGTAATCTATCTCAGAATCTTCGTCGCCCTCAGCATGGTTGATTGTCGGAGGAACGATTCCGTCCTTGATAGCCATGATACAGAATATTGCTTCAACGGCTCCTGCCGCACCCAAGAGGTGACCCGTCATGGATTTCGTTGAACTTATATTCAGCTTATAGGCATCCTCCCCAAAGACTTCCTTTATTGCCTTCACTTCCGATATATCTCCCACCGGCGTTGATGTTCCGTGAACGTTGATATAATCAATGTCCTTAGGTGTCATCCCGGCATCCTCCAAGGCATTGCGCATAACCAACTTTGCTCCCAGCCCCTCGGGATGAGAAGCCGTAAGGTGATATGCATCGGCAGACAACCCCGTTCCGGCAATCTCTGCATATATCTTGGCTCCGCGAGCCAAAGCATGCTCCATCTCTTCCAAAACAAGACAAGCACTACCTTCTCCCATAACGAAACCATCACGGCTTGCGCTAAACGGACGGGAGGCTGTTTCGGGTGAATCGTTGCGCGTTGACAACGCATTCATCGAATTGAACCCTCCGACACCGGAATCGGTAATGGCTGCTTCCGCACCACCGGTCACAATCACATTCGCCTTACCCAAGCGGATGTAGTTGTAGGCATCTGCAAGTGCGTTGGTAGAAGAGGCACAAGCCGACACCGTTGCAAAATTGGGACCATGAAAGCCATACAACATTGAGATATGTCCGGCTGCGATATCCGAAATCATCTTCGGGATGAAGAACGGATTGAATCTTGGTCCGATAGTGTCTTTTATCTTCGAATATGCCAACCACTCTTCGTCAAACGTCTTGATACCACCGATACCCGAAGCGAAGATTACACCTATACGGTTCTTGTCTTCTTTGTCGAGGTCCATGGCAGCATCTTCGATGGCTTGCTTGGCGGAATATATAGCAAACAAACTATACCTATCGCATTTGCGGGCTTCCTTTCGGTCCATTATCGTAAGCGGATCGAAGCCCTTCACTTCGCATGCAAACTGTGTCTTGAATTTGGATGCATCAAACTGCGTGATAGGACAAGCCCCACTCTTCCCTTGGATAATACCCTCCCATGTTTCTGAGAGGGTATTACCAAGAGGAGTGATGGCACCAAGACCTGTCACTACAACTCTTTTTAGTTCCATACCTTAAAAAAGGATTGATTACTTCGCGTTAGCTTCGACATAAGCGATTGCGTCGCCCACTGTTGTAATCTTTTCTGCCTGATCATCAGGAATTGAAATACCGAATTCCTTTTCGAATTCCATAATCAGTTCCACGGTGTCAAGAGAGTCTGCTCCTAAATCATTTGTAAAGCTTGCTTCGTTTGTAACTTCTGTTTCTTCAACATTCAACTTGTCAACGATGATAGCCTTTACTTTAGATGCAACTTCAGACATAACTTTTCAATTTAGATTAATAAATAGAATATACTTTTTAATTTTGCAGTGCAAAGGAACGTATTTTTTATGTTACAAAACAAATATAATATACTAAAAATGCGGAAAACTGCACAGCGAATCCTTTTTTGTGCAACAAGCAAAATGAAGAACTAATATGAAGAACATAGCGATTTTTGCATCCGGTGCGGGGACGAATGCAGAGAACATATCCCGATATTTTTCCAATAGCGACAGCATCAGAGTTGCGGTTGTTTTGTCGAACAACAAGAACGTAGGTGTGCACGGGCGTGTACACGCATTGGGGATTCCGTCTTTTGTGTTCTCACGCGATGAGTTTGTGGAAGGGACGAAGGTGTTGGCAAAGTTGGCGGAGTATCATACCGACTTGATTGTCTTGGCCGGGTTCATGAACAAGATATCGAAAGCATTGTTGGATGCCTATCCGGGTAAAATCATCAACATCCACCCGGCGCTGTTGCCCAAGCACGGTGGGAAGGGCATGTTTGGAATGCACGTGCACGAGGCTGTGGTGGCTGCCAAAGAGAAGGAGTCGGGCATCACTATTCATTATATAAATGAGAACTACGACGAAGGTGATATCATATTCCAGAGCACATGCAGTGTGTTGCCCACCGACACGGCGGAAGATGTTGCCACGAAGGTGCACGCATTGGAGTATGCACACTACCCCGAAGTAATCGAGAAGTTACTGAAATAAGGAATCAATATGGAAAGCATAGGCGATTGGATTTACTTGGTTCTCATCCTCATTTTCGCGGCGAGCGGAATGTTTGGGTCGAAGAGCAAGAAGAAGCGCCCGACGGTGGTGCTTGGCAGCCCCGAGTATGAGCCGGATAAGGCGGAGCGCACCTCTTGGGAGATGCCCGGAGATGCCAATGCTTCCCAAAGCCGGAAGATAAAGATGCCGGAGCCCGCACCCATTCCGAAGGCAGAGCCGAGCGTAGGGTCGTTGAGCCCACGCACCTCCGCAGCCTCAGGAAGTACTGCCGGCGAGGAGCATTCCATCCTTGAGAACATCGACCTTAAGGATGCCGAAGAACTGAGAAAGGCGGTTATTTATTCGGAGATACTCAATCGCAAGTACTGATACTGACAATTCATAAATCATTAGTTTAATATCATGGCATTAAAATTCATCACAGCTGAAGAAGCTGCTTCGTTTGTCCATAATGACGACAATGTAGGGTTCAGCGGTTTCACCCCTGCCGGGTGTCCGAAGGTTGTTCCAACAGCCATCGCAAAGAAGGCCCAGGAAGAACACGAGAAGGGCAACCCTTTCAAAATCGGTATGTTTACCGGCGCATCCACCGGCGACAAGTTGGATGGCGAGTTGGCACGAGCCAACGCCATCAAGTTCCGCACACCATATCAATCCAACAAAGACCTTCGTGCATTGTTGAATGCGCGTGGGGCGCAGTATTTCGACATGCACCTTTCGGAGCTGGCACAAGACCTGCGTTACGGCTTTCTCGGCAAGATTGACGTGGCTATAGTGGAGGCTGCCGACGTGACTGAGGACGGCGAGATAGTGCCTACAAGTGGTGTAGGTATCCTGCCAACTATTTGTCGCATGGCAGACCGCATCATCATTGAGCTCAACAGCCGTCACCCGAAGGAGATACGCGGCATGCACGACATATATGAGCCGGCAGACCCCCCTTATCGTCGCGAGATACCTATCTACACACCTTCTGACCGCATAGGAACGCCGTTTGTGAAGGTTGACCCGAAGAAGATTGTGGGAGTGGTAAAGACCGACGAACCCAACGAGGGTGGCAAGTTCACTCCGCTTGATGAGGTGACGATGGCTATCGGAAGAAATGTTGCCGACTTCCTTGTAGGCGAAATCCGCGCCGGAAGATTGCCGAAGGAGTTTGTGCCCCTGCAGAGTGGCGTAGGCAACGTGGCAAATGCCGTATTGGGATGCATGGGAGACAATGAGGAAATCCCGGCATTCAACGTCTACACCGAGGTTATTCAGGATGCTGTCATCGGACTGATGAAGAAGGGACGCGTGAAGTTTGCCAGCGGATGCTCCCTGTCGGTAAGCAATGAGGTTATCCGCGAGATATATGCCAACCTGGATTTCTTCAAGGACAAGATTCTTCTCCGTCCGCAGGAGATATCAAACAATCCGGAGGTTGCGCGCCGCCTTGGACTTATTGCCATCAACACCGCGCTTGAGGCAGATATCTTTGGAAACATCAACTCCACGCATGTGTCGGGCACAAGGATGATGAACGGTATAGGTGGCTCGGGCGATTTCACCCGCTCTGCCATGCTTTCCATCTTCACCACGCCTTCAACAGCCAAGGAGGGAAGAATCAGTGCTTTTGTGCCGATGGTGTCGCACCTCGACCACAGCGAGCACTCCGTGAAGGTTATCATCACGGAATATGGTGTTGCCGATTTGAGGGGCAAATCGCCCGTCGAGCGTGCAACATGCATCATCGAAAACTGCGTACACCCCGACTACAAGCCTTTGCTGAAGGAATATCTGGCTATGGGCATAAAGGGACATACGCCGCAGAACCTGAAATGCTGCTTCGCATTCCACGAAGAGCTGGCTGAGAGCGGCGATATGCATAACGTGGACTGGAGTAAATACAACAAATAAAAAGGGCATTCAATAGAATGGGGAGGGTGGTTCGTCGTGAGACGGGCCACCCTTTTTTATGCTCCGGGGTTATAGAAGCGTTGCATTTGCGTCATACGTGTTGCATTTGCACACTATATTGCGTTGCATTTGCGTCCAAGCGTTGCATTTGCGCACAAGGAAGCGTTGCATTTGCGTCCGCTCGTTGCATTTGCGCACAAGAAACAGTATTCTTCCCATTCAAGTGTTGCATTTGCACAGCAAAATGGAGTGTTGCTTTGATGAAACGTTGCATTTGCACGGTGAAATACAGTGTTTCTTCGTTCAAGCGTTGCAGTTGCACGAAAAAATACAGTGTTTCTTCGTCCACGCGTTGCAGTTGCACGATAGAAACAGTGTCTTTTTGGCCAAACGTTGCATTTGCACACCCAATTTCAGCGATTCTTCGACAAAACGTTGCATTTGCGCAATAGATTGCAGCAATTCTTGGGTTAAGCGTTGCATTTGCGTCGGTCCGGGGGCAAGAAAAAGCTGCGCCGCACACCTTATGGTGGCAGCGCAGCTCTCGTTTTGTTATTTTCCGAAGGTGATATGCAGAGAATCTCCCGTTTTAAGGTCTGCCGTCAGGATGTCGTCGGCTGTTACGGGGAGCGACACTCCCTTGCCGTTCAGCGAGACATTGATGATGGCGGATTTCTCTGGCAGTTTGAAGCGGAACGTGCCGTCGGCTGTGACTTTCAGCTCCGTCTCCGTCAGTTTGCAGTCTTTCCAAGTGGCAGACACTTCGCCGCCGCCCTGCACCCTCAAGCCTTTGAAGCTACCATTGGCCCACGCCGCGGGCAGAGCAGGAAGCAACTCGATGTATCCCGTGTGGCTCTGCAGCAGCATCTCGGCAATTCCGGCACAGCTTCCAAAGTTGCCGTCAATCTGGAACGGCGGGTGTGCACAGAAGAGGTTCGGATATGTACCTCCGCCATTCACGTAGTTGGTACCTTTATCCACGCAGGGACGAAGGAGGTCGGCAAGCAAAGTAAAGGCGTGCTCGCCGTCATGGAGGCGCGACCAGAAGAGTATCTTCCAAGCCATCGACCATCCCGTACTTCTGTCGCCACGCGCCAAGAGAGTCTTGCGGGCTGCCTCAGCCAGCTCGGGAGTATGCTCCACGGATATCTCGGTGCCCGGATGGAGACCGTAGAGATGCGACACGTGGCGGTGGTGAGGTTCTGCCTCTTCGTAAGGCTCGAGCCACTCCATTATGCGGCCGTCCTTGCCTATGGTTGTAGGTTTAAGCTGCGAACGTTTGTCCGCCAAGATTTGGCAGAAGTCCGAATCCACTCCGAGGATGCCGGCTGCCGCAATTGTGTTGGTAAACAGCTCGCGTACTATCTGATTGTCCATGGTAGACCCTGCGCACACATGCACAGCCTTGCCTCCGAATAGATAGGCATTCTCGGGAGATGTTGTGGGGGCAGTAACAAGGTAGCCCGACCGCGGGTCGCGCACCAGCATGTCGGTGAAGAACAATGCAGCTCCCTTCATCACGGGATATACCTCCCGCAAGTATTCCTTGTCCTGCGTGTAGAGATAGTGGGCATACAGATGCCAGCAAAGCCATGCGGCAGAAGTGTTGGTGGCTCCCCACGAGGGATGCTCGCCCGGAGCAGTAAACTCCCATACGTTGCCAAGGATATGCGTCACCCATCCGCGGGCGTTGTAGAACACCTTTGCCGTATGCTCGCCACTCGCCACCTGCTGCTTAATCCATTCCACTGTCGGGAGATGCAGCTCGGAGAGGTTAGTCACCTCCGCCGGCCAAAGGTTCATCTGCAGATTGATGTTCAAGTGATAGTCGCCGTTCCATGCTGTCTGAATTGTGTTGGCCCACAACCCCTGGAGGTTTGGTGGCAGAGACCCGGGCCGCGTGGAGGATATCAAGAGATAACGCCCGAACTGGAAATAGAGGGTTGCCAACGACGGGTCGTTCTTGTCTTCTTGGTATGCATACAGGCGTTCGTCCATAGGCATACTTTCGCGCCCGGAACTACCCAAGTCCACACTCACGCGCCCAAACAATGCCTTGAAAGCCTCCATGTGCTCTGCCTTGAGAGTGGAGTAGTCTTTCTTCTCCGACCCCTCGAGCAATGCCATCAAACGACTCTTGTAGGCTGCATCCTTATAGCTTGTTGCCATGCTCACGAGAAGCATTGCCTCCGAAGCATCGGAGATGGTCAACGTAGTGTCGCCGGCAGTCAGCTTACCTCCTTTGGGCAACACAACCCTCACGCGTGCCGCATATTCAATGCCTTTCATCTCCACCGTATCCACGCCATCGGGCAGGCGGCCACTCATCACCAAATCCTCTCCGTCAACCGACACGGCATAGTGCTCGGGGCGGTTCATGCCGATATTGAAGTTAAGTGCCCCATCGGCATCCGCCGTGAGATGTATCACACCCAAATCACCCGAGAAGGATGTGAATGCCTCGCGGCGATAGTTTATGCCGCCACGGCGGAAAGAAGTGGTTGCCACTGCCTCATCAAGGCGAAGTTCGCGGCGATAGGCCGACACAGTGTCGGCTTTGTTACCATATATATATTGTAGCACGAGGTTGCCCAGGGTCTGGTAGCAACCATACTGACAGTTGGCGCCATTGCCATGCCCGCTGCCTTTGCCGCCACACACAAAGGTGCGATACACCAAATCCTGTGCCTCATCGTTCTTTCCCTCGAAAAGCAGACGTCGTATGTCCGGCAGCGACCATACGGCTTGCGGATTGTCGGTGTTTTGTTTGCTTCCCGACCACATGGAGATTTCGTTGAGCACGATGTTCTCGCGCTCTATACCCCCGTCGGGCATCATTCCAAGCCTGCCGTTACCCAAAGGGAAGGAGGCTTCCCACATCTCAGCCGGCCGGTCGAAATGATAGGCAAGCTGCGGGTCTGACGACTTTGTCCCCGGCATCTCGCATGCCGTGAATACCGCCAAAAGCATCATGGCGGAGTAGCGGAGAATGCGTCCTCCCGTTTTCTTCGATAGAATCATGTTCATGGTGTTATAATGTTTAGTTGATATTGTCTATTGTGTCAGAAACTCTGCATATCGCAAAGCCTCTTGTAGTAGCCACCCAGCTTGAGCAGTTCCTCGTGGCATCCGCGCTCCACAATCTCGCCCTCATGCATTACGCATATCTCGTCGGCATTGCGGATGGTGGAGAGGCGATGGGCAATGACTATGGTCGTGCGGTTGCGCATAAGGTTCTCAAGGGCTTCCTGCACCAATCTCTCAGACTCGGTATCCAATGCCGAGGTGGCCTCGTCGAGAATCAGTATCGGCGGGTTCTTAAGTATTGCGCGGGCAATGCTGATGCGTTGTCGTTGTCCGCCGGAGAGCTTGCCGCCACGGTCACCTATATTGGTGTCGTAGCCCTTCTCGCTTGCCATGATAAACTCATGGGCATTGGCAATGCGGGCAGCTTCCTGCACTTCTTGGAGGGTTGCCCCCTCCACGCCGAAAGAGATATTGTTGAAGAAGGTGTCGTTGAAAAGTATTGCCTCCTGATTCACGTTGCCCATCAGTCCCCGCAAGTCGCAAAGAGTAACCTCGCGCACATCCGTGCCGTCAATCGTGATGCTTCCCTTGCTCACGTCGTAGAAACGGGGCAAGAGGTCCACCAAGGTGCTCTTTCCCGAGCCGGACTGCCCAACCAAGGCAACCGTCTTTCCCTTGGGGATTTCTATATTGATATCCTTGAGCACCCATTCGTTTTGATACTTAAACCACACGCCATTATATCGGATGGAGTTGTTGAGGGCAATGGGCTTCGGCTCTGCCGGCTCACAGATTGTGTTCTCTGTCTGTAGTATCTTGTCCACACGCTCCATCGACGCCAGGCCCTTAGGGATGTTGTAGCCCGCCTTCGAGAATTCCTTCAACGGGTTAATCAAGCTATAGAGCATCACCAGGTAGAAGATAAACGAAGGGGCATCGATGCTGGAGTTGTCGTTCAGTATCAGCGTGCCGCCAAACCAAAGGACTATCACAATGAGGATAGTCCCGAGGAACTCGCTCATCGGGTGTGCCAGCTGCTGGCGGGTGTTAACGCGACTGATGGTGCTGCGGTAAGTATTGTCGGCATCCGTGAAACGGCTGTTCATCTTCTTCTCGGCATTAAAAGCCTTGATGATACGCAGCCCTCCAAGGGTCTCCTCCACCTGCGACATAAGGTCGCTCCACTGGCTCTGTGCCTCCAGGGATTTCCTCTTCAGCTTCTTCCCCACCGAGCCCATCACCCAGCCCATCAATGGCAGGACAATGAGTGTGAAGAGCGTCAGCTTCCAGCTCACGGCAATCAGCGTACCGAAATAAATAAGTATAAGTATCGGGTTCTTGAACAACATGTCCAACGAACTCATTATGGATGTCTCTATCTCCTGCACATCGCCACTCATCCGCGCCAGAATATCTCCCTTGCGCTCCTCCGAGAAGAATGCCAACGGGAGGTCGAGAATCTTCTTGTAAAGCATATTGCGTATGTCGCGCACCACCCCCGTACGAATAGGTATCATCGTTGCCGACGACAGGAAATAAGACCCCGTCTTCAGCATCGTCATAAACGCAAGGAAAATGCCGAAGATAAGCAGCGTCAGGCTTGCCCCGTAGCTTGCTATCAGCTCCGTCACGGAATAATAGAAGTTGTTTACCGCGATATCCTTCAAGCCCATGCCCTCCGTGCCCCACGGAATATATTCATACGCCTTGGTGTCTATCTTAAACAAAATCTGAAGGATTGGTATCAGCAACGTGAACGAAAACACGTTCAAGACGGCGGACAGAATGTTTAGCAAAATTGTCAGGGCCAAATATTTCTTGTATGGTGGCACGAATCGCTTCAGCACCAAGAGAAAGTCTTTCATATATATCTAATTGATTGGATTTGGCGCGCAAGTTACTCATTTTTTCTATCTTTGGCCTTCCAAGCTAAACGTCTAAAAACATTTACACATGAGAAACATGCTTATCATTTGTGCCCTGCTTACGCTTTGGGCTACCGGCTATGCACAACAACCGAATGCAGCCGACGACTACACCGAACTGACCGACACCAAACCGCACGACAGTGCAGAGGCATGGGGCAAAATCGCAACCCCTACCCAACTCAGCTGGGCAAGCACCGACGTGCGCTATCCTAAACTCAGCATCCCGTCCGTCACGAAAACCTCACGCTTCCAGGCAAAAGCCTGGAAGGGCGAACGCGTCAATGCTCAGGCTGTGCTGTGGACAAACGTGGACCTCAAAGGTGCAACCATCTCCGTGAGCGACCTCACCAACGGTTCTCACATTATCCCCTCGTCGTCCATCACCACCAACTTCGTGCGCTACGTCATGACCGACGAATTGAACAAAGACCGTAGGGGTGGTTGCGGACAACGTCCCAACAAGGCAGAGTGGGACTCCTCTCTCGTTGCCGACGTGCTCGACATCGTGAAGATGCGCGACATCAAAGCTCGCACAACACAACCAATATGGATGAATGTATGGGTGCCCTCCGACACCCGCGCCGGGAAATACAAAGGGACACTGACCGTCTCGGGCGAGAACTTCAGAGCAATGAGCCTGCAAGTGGAGATAAACGTGCTCAACCGCACACTGCCGGAGCCAAAAGACTGGAAGTTTCATCTCGACCTGTGGCAAAACCCATATGCCGTGGCACGCTACTACAATGTTCCGCTCTGGAGCAAGGAGCACTTCGATGCCATGCGACCTCTCATGAAGATGCTTGCCAATGCCGGACAACGTGCCATCACCGCCAGCATCATGCACAGACCTTGGGCGGGGCAGACCGAAGACCATTTCGACAGTATGATTTTCCGCATGAAAAATCTTGATGGGTCTTGGACTTTCGACTATACCATCTTCGACAAGTGGGTGGACTTCATGCTAAACGATGTGGGTATCGACGGCACCATCAGTTGCTACACAATGATTCCGTGGGCTCTCCGCTTCGACTATTTCGACCAAGCCACCAATCGCGTGCTCTTCATCGAAGCCAAGCCGGGCGACGCTGCTTATGCTGACTACTGGGGCGTCTTCCTTAAAGACTTCTCACGCCATCTGCGTGAAAAAGGATGGTTCGATAGAACGGCAATCTCCATGGACGAACGCCCGATGGAGGCAATGAAGGAAGCCATCAAGGTTATCAAAGCTGCCGACCCGCAGTTCAAAATCACCTTGGCAGGCAGTTACCACAAAGAGATACAAAGCGACCTCTACTATCTGAGTATCTCCTACGGCAACAAATTCCCGGAAGATGTAAAAGCCGAACGTACGCGCAAAGGGCAAATCAGCACCGTCTACACCTGCTGTGCGGAGGCATTCCCCAACACGTTCACCTTCTCCGACCCGGCAGAAGCCACGTGGACAATCCTTCATGCCGTGGCAGCCGGCTACGACGGATACCTGCGTTGGGCTGTCAACAGCTGGACAAAAGACCCGTTGCGCGACTCACGTTTCCGCACTTGGGCAGCCGGCGACACCTATAGCCTCTATCCAGGACGTAGCTCTATCCGTTTCGAACGTTTGGTGGAAGGCATTCAGAATGCTGAAAAGATTCGCATCCTCCGCGGGGAGCTCAAGGGCAGCCGCCTTGCGAAACTGAACGAAACCGTTGCCATGTTCACTCCGGAAGGCAAGGCAAAGGCCCAGCTCTCGGCCGCCGATATGGTCAAGGAGATGAATAAGGTGTTGAATTCGTATTAATATCGTAACGCACTTATCAAAACAATGGACGAAAGACCAACAATATTGATAACAAACGACGATGGTGTGAATGCCAAAGGAATCCGCTGCCTGGCAACATGTCTGATGGACTTGGGCGATGTGGTGGTATTTGCTCCCGACGGACCTCGCTCCGGCATGAGCAGTGCCATCACCTCCGACACAACAATCAGCTATCAACAGGTGGCGGAGAAAGAGCATCTGAGGGTGTATTCCTGCACGGGTACACCCACAGACTGCGTGAAACTGGCGATGAACGAAGTCCTCGACAAAAAACCCGACCTACTCGTTTCGGGCATCAACCACGGAGGGAATATGGCTATATCCGTACTCTACTCCGGCACCATGGGGGCTGCCGCCGAAGGATGTGTATTCGGCATACCGTCAATGGGCGTTTCTCTGCTCAAAAGTGGGGCGGAAGACGACTTTACGGAGAGTTGCCGCCTTGCACACGCCATGGCGAGCCGCGTCATGAAGGAAGGATTGCCCACGGGGACATACCTCAACCTCAACGTGCCGCACGTAGCGAAGGTGAAAGGCATAAAGGTGTGCCGCCAAGCTGCCGGTCGATGGGTG
The DNA here is from genome assembly GCA_963629885.1 of Anaerobutyricum sp. Taxonomy (GTDB): domain Bacteria; phylum Bacteroidota; class Bacteroidia; order Bacteroidales; family Tannerellaceae; genus Parabacteroides. The sequence continues at coordinate 3,473 of CAVGKO010000008.1, read as the reverse complement.
GCGGAATATGAACGAGTGATAGGCCCCGATGGTAATCTTGAATTTCAGCTTACCGGCTCTTTCGAAAACGCTCAACCAATCCATCCCGACAACGACACCTTGGCCCTCGACAATGGATATGCCTCGCTCGTGCCTTGCCGGATAGACGTCACCGACTACGAGTGGATGGAGAAACACAAAAACACTTTCTTTGTATGAAATACTATCTGATTGCCGGCGAAGCCTCGGGCGACCTGCATGCTTCAAATCTCATGGCAGCCCTAAAGGAGAAAGACCCAGAGGCGGATTTCCGTTTTTTCGGAGGTGATTTGATGCGTGCTGTTGGTGGTACGCTGGTGAAACACTACCGCGAGATGGCGTTTATGGGCATCATCGCCGTGGCACTCAACCTACGGACCATCCTACGCAATATGAAGACATGCCGGGAAGACATCAAGCAGTATCAACCCGACGTAGTGATTTTGGTTGATTATCCCGGATTCAACCTTAAGATGGCTCGCTACGTAAAGACCGAGCTACATATCCCCGTCTACTATTATATATCTCCGAAGATATGGGCTTGGAAGCAATACCGTATCCGTGATTTCCGTCGCTACGTGGACCGTATGTTTTGTATCCTACCCTTCGAGACGGAATTTTTCAACCATCTGAACTATCCGGTCGACTATGTTGGCAACCCGTCGGTTGATGCTGTATGCCACTTTCGCGAAGATGCGGCATTACGTCCCGACACATTCATCACGGATGAGGGATTGCTGCCCGAGAAACCCATACTCGCTATCCTTGCCGGCAGTCGTAGGCAAGAGATTCTTGCCAACCTGCCAACAATGCTTCGTGCTGCCACAGCCTACGCCGACTATCAGCCGGTCATTGCAGGTGCCCCCGGATTGGATGCAGAACTTTATACGCACTTATGCGAGGGTTTTCCCTCTGTGAGGATTGTCTTTGGCAAGACCTACGACCTGCTGCAACACAGTTATGCCGCCTTGGTCACGTCGGGCACAGCCACCCTCGAGACGGCACTCTTTGGCGTCCCCCAAACAGTCTGCTATTACGTGATAGCCGGGCGCTTGGCAAGTTTCATCTTCCGCCATTTCTTCCACACACGTTTCATCTCGCTGGTCAACCTCATTGCCGGGCGTGAGGTGGTGCAAGAGTTGTTTGGGAAGCGTTTCTCCTATCAAGAGATACACGAGGAACTGGGCCGCCTGCTATATGATGCCACCTATCGCCAACAGATGAGTGAAGGCTACAACGAAATGGCCCGCCTGCTGGGCAACCCGGGAGCATCGAAGCGTACTGCCGAACTAATCTATCGTTCACTCTTGCATTAACAACATTTTCACCCCCGGGATTGCAGCGTTTCACATTCTCGTCACATCTTCCCTAATACAAGTGTCAAACAAAAGGAAAGGAAATGACGATGATGAAAATGTTGAAGACTTTTTTATTTGTGGGGGCAATTCTGATTTCCTCCACGTTTTTTTCTTGTTCAGACGATGGATATTCTTTGGACAAGTACAGCATTGGTATAGCAACTGTTAAACCTCTTGGAGGTAACGCGTATTACCTGCAGTGGGACGACTCAACGACTTTTTGGCCGGCAGCCGGCGTAATGCCCCATTTCGGATTGGACCGGGAGAGACGGGCACTGATAAACTTCACATTGTTGGGCGATAGTGCAAACGGTGGTTTTAAGGGATACGACTACACGGTCCGTGTGAACTGCATTGACAGTATACTCACCAAGCAGATTGCCCCCAACCTGGGAGAAAAGAACGACAGTTATTACGGAAACGACCCTGTATGGATGAAGTCTGTATGGATTGAAGACGGCTACATCAACTTCCAGTTTGAGACATACTTCGACGGAATGACAAAGCACTTCATCAATTTGGTGGAGACCGATACTCCCTATTGCCTGGAGTTTCGCCACAACGCATACGGCAATCTTATTGGCGGACAAGGATGGGGACTAACCTCATTCCATTTGAACAGCCTGCCTGCAACCGACGACGAGATGGTAACGTTGACCATTCGGTATCGTTCGCATGACGGAGACAAATCCATTCAAATCAAGTATCGCCCCGGTACTTCCACCGGCGAAGCACCGATGATGGGAGACTATAATTTTCAACCGACCAATTAAACCTTCCCACATAACTTTTATTTTTATCATTTAGTTCATGGAAAGAGGGACGTCGCGATGACGCCTCTCTTTTTTTGTAATTTCGCAACCCTTAGATGCAACGATTTGCCACATGCTCTCGTTTTTTAAGGTAAATGGACAAGACAACGACACAACAACTCATAGAAGGATGCCGAAAAGGACAGCGAGATGCGCAATTATCCTTGTATAGGCTCTTTGCCCAACGGCTGTATACCATCTGCCTGCGTATTGTTGGCAATAGTGACGATGCGGAGGAAGCCATGCAAGATGCCATGCTGAAGGTCTTCGCCCGCATCAAAGATTTTGAGGACGGCACTTGTTTCGAAGCTTGGATTTCCCGGATTGCCGTTCATACAGCTATCGACTACGTGCGGCGACAAACACCCCAGTGGGAAGAGTTGTCTACAGACTATGCCGAGGAGGAAAGTGGCGAACCCGATGAGGAAGAGATTCAATATTCAGTGGCACGTATCAAAGAGGCGATAAGTAAACTGCCTGCCGGTTACCGGGTGATTCTTTCACTCTATCTCTTTGAAGGATACGACACGGATGAGATAGCCTCCATCCTTCATATTCAGCCATCGAGTGTACGTAGCCAGTATCTGCGAGCAAAACGAAAATTGTTAAACATCATATCTAAGGAGAAACATGGATAAACTAAAGGATTTCATACAAGATAATATAGAAGCTTTCGAGGACGACCTTCTGCCGGAAGGTCACTTCGAACGCTTCGAGCAGAAGCTGCCCCGCGAGCAGAAGAGACGTTTTTCTCTCTTTCGTCTCTCTGCCCTTGCGGCAGCCGCTTCTATTGCCCTCTTCATCTTGCTTAGTATGCCGGGAAAAGAGCAAGACGACCACATGATGGCTTTCTCGCAAGAGAGGGAGGAGATGGACGAGCTGCAGGTATACTACCGAATGCAGATGGAGGACATCCTCATGCAGATGGAAACTCTCAGCAAGCAACAATCGGAAGGAACTGCCGACCTTCTTCAAGCAAGTAAACAAATCTTGCACGACAACAGCATATTCGAGAAAACAATACTCCCGACCCTTCCGTGCTCCGGCGAAGGTGTGCTTGCCATGAACCAGCACTATAGCGCAAGCGTGAAAGGTCTGAACATAATGCTATGTCAGATGAAACAAGTAATAAATGAAACTGATAACGAATAAAAAGATACATCATGAATACTAAAACAAAAATCCGTTCTCTGCTACTCTTGGCAATGATGGTCGTCATAGGCTCTGCCAATGGTTGGTGCTCCAAGCCCGAAAGCGTAAAAAACAAAGTATACAACAAATCATT
>CAVGKO010000007.1:0-22493 GCA_963629885.1 Anaerobutyricum sp. | reverse complement strand
GAAGATAACCATTTGTGGTGATGCCCTTTATCCGGACTTGTTGCAGGTGAAGGGTGGACGAATCAATGATAAATTGAGTGCGTATAAGAAGAGCGTTGGAGCCCTGTTGAAGGAGCAGGCTGATTTGCTCAAGCTTTTGACGGAGAAAGACAACGCTTTGGGAGCTACGGAAGAGACCGATACGCCGTCCCGTCTTGCCAATGTAAATCATATGTTGTCGGAACGGGCGATGGAATACATACAGACGCATCCCGAGGAGGAGGCTTCTGTTGTGTTGCTGCAATATTACTTTATGAATCCGGACGACACCCGTAAGATGGACGAGTTGTTGGCGGTGCTCAGCCCGAAGTTGAATGACTTCTACTTGGTGCAGAGTCTTCGGGATTATAGCGCCAAGGCAAGGCGTACGCAGTTGGGTGCGGAGGCTCCCGAATTTCAGGTGAAGAACGTTTACGGTAAGGCCATGAGTTTGGATTCGTTCCCCAAGCGTTATTTGTTGCTTGCCTTCACGGCTCCTTGGTGTGACATGTGTCAGACGGAGGATTTGTTTTTGGATAAAGTTGCAACTAAGTACCCGAAGGATAAGGTAGACATGCTGCTGGTGAGCTTGGATGATGACCCGAAGGAGGTCCGCAAGCAGTTGATAAAAGATACTATTGATTGGAATTTGGTGACCGACTCTGCCGGACAGGCAACGATGTTGGTGGACCTATATAATGTGAACGCACTTCCCCGCTGTTTCTTGATAGACGAAGAAGGAAAGATTGTGATGAAGACGGACAATGGCGTGGAGATAGAGCAGACGCTCGAAAAGTTGATAAAGTAGTAACAACTAATATCAATTCACCCCGAAATCGTCGACTATGTTGGTCAAATCGTATGCCGCCGCAGTGCAGGGCATCTCTGCAACTATTGTCACCATTGAGGTTAGTTGCACTAAAGGAATCCAGTTCTTTTTGGTGGGCCTTCCCGATGTGGCTGTGCGCGAGAGCCACGAGCGTATTATTTCCGCTCTTCAAGTAAGCGGATATAAGTTTCCCCGCAATCGTATTGTGATAAATATGGCACCTGCCGACATCCGGAAGGAAGGTTCTGCCTACGATTTGCCGTTGGCCATCGGTATAATGGCAGCGGCAGAAGAGTTGGATGCTTCCAGGCTCGACCAATACCTCATGATGGGCGAGTTGTCGCTCGATGGGAGTCTGCAGCCGGTAAAAGGGGCATTACCTATTGCCATCAAGGCGAGGGAAGATGGTTTCAAAGGCTTTATTCTTCCGAAGCAAAACGCACGTGAGGCGGCTGTGGTCAACAATCTGGACGTGTATGGGGTTTCCAACATCAAAGAGGTGATTGAATTCATGAATGGGAAGTGCCAATTGGAGCCGACCATTGTGAACACACGGGAGGAATTCTACGCCCGGCAAGAACAATTCGACATCGATTTCTCCGATGTGCGTGGTCAGGAGAGTGTGAAGCGGGCATTGGAGGTGGCGGCAGCCGGAGGACACAATCTGCTGATGATTGGAGCTCCCGGTAGCGGCAAATCGATGCTTGCAAAGCGCCTGCCTACGATTCTTCCGCCATTTACCTTGCATGAATCGTTGGAGACGACAAAGATTCACTCCGTGGCGGGCAAGATTGGGAAGGAGACATCCCTGATGGTGCAACGCCCGTTCCGTTCGCCCCACCACACCATTTCCAACGTGGCAATGGTGGGAGGTGGCACATTCCCGCAGCCGGGTGAAGTCAGTTTGGCGCACAATGGTGTGTTGTTTCTCGACGAGCTCCCGGAGTTCAATCGTAGTGTACTTGAGGTGATGCGCCAGCCTTTGGAGGACCGTAAGATAACTGTTTCGCGCGCACGCTTCTCGGTAGAATATCCTGCAAGTTTTATGCTTGTTGCCTCAATGAATCCGTGTCCCTGTGGCTACTATAACCATCCCGACAGGCCATGTCTTTGCCCTCCGGGAGCGGTGCAGAAGTATATGAACCGTATCTCGGGGCCGTTGCTCGATAGGATTGACATCCAGGTGGAGATTGTGCCCGTGCCGTTTGAGAAAATCTCTGAGCAACGTCCTTCCGAACCCAGCGTGAAAATTCGCGAGCGGGTGATAAAGGCGCGTGCCATTCAGGAGAAACGCTTCTTAGACTATGAGGGCATCTACTGCAATGCCCAGATGACGACGCAACTGTTGCATAAATATGCTGTGCCCAATGCCGATTGTCTGGCTCTGCTCAAAAGTGCCATGCAACGCCTCAGCCTTTCCGCCCGTGCCTACGACCGTATCTTGAAAGTCTCGCGCACCATTGCCGACCTTGATGGGTCGGAGAACATCGAGACCCACCACCTTGCCGAGGCAATCAACTATCGTAATCTCGACCGCGAGAGTTGGGGAATGTAACCTGCAACCCGTGAAAGTCATGGTTCACTGAAGGTACATTTCCTTCTAAGCAAATATTTCAATACCTTTGTGCTCGTCTAAAAAAACACAAGGTATGGAAAAACGGTTTAAGAGAACGTTGATAACTACGGCGTTGCCGTACGCTAACGGGCCGGTGCATATCGGACACTTGGCAGGTGTGTATGTGCCGGCGGATATTTATGCCCGCTACCTTCGTCTCAAGGGCGAAGATGTTTTGATGATTGGAGGTTCGGATGAGCACGGTGTGCCCATTACACTTCGCGCCAAGAAAGAGGGTGTTACGCCCCAGGATGTGGTGGACCGCTATCATAGCATCATCAAGAAGTCTTTCGAAGATTTCGGCATTTCGTTCGATATCTATTCCCGTACCACATCGTCTATCCACCGACAGGTGGCTTCAGACTTCTTCCGTACCCTCTATGATAAAGGCGAGTTTATTGAGAAGACAAGTGAGCAGTATTATGATGAGGAAGCAGGGCAGTTCCTTGCCGACCGTTATATAACCGGAACGTGTCCGCATTGTGGCAACGAGAAGGCTTATGGCGACCAATGCGAAGCCTGCGGCACATCGCTTAGCCCCACGGAACTGATTAATCCCAAGTCGGCCATCAGCGGCAGTAAGCCGGTGATGAGAGAAACCAAGCACTGGTATTTGCCATTGGATAAGTGGGAGCCGTTCCTCCGCAAATGGATTCTTGAGGGACATAAAGAATGGAAACCTAACGTATACGGGCAGTGTAAGAGTTGGCTGGATATGGGGTTGCAGCCGCGTGCCGTGAGTCGTGACTTGGATTGGGGTATCCCTGTGCCGGTGGAAGGAGCCGAGGGCAAGGTGCTGTATGTGTGGTTTGATGCCCCCATCGGATATATCTCGAATACAAAGGAGCTGTTGCCCGACAGCTGGGAGACTTGGTGGAAAGACCCGGAGACCAAGATGGTGCATTTCATCGGTAAAGACAATATCGTGTTCCACTGCATTGTGTTCCCTTCGATGCTGAAGGCCGAAGGTTCGTTTAACCTGCCGGAGAATGTTCCTGCCAATGAATTCCTCAACCTTGAGGGCGACAAGATATCCACATCCCGCAACTGGGCTGTATGGTTGAACGAATACCTCGAAGACATGCCCGGGAAACAGGATGTGTTGCGCTATGTCTTGACAGCCAACGCTCCGGAGACCAAAGACAACGACTTTACTTGGAAAGACTTCCAAGCACGCAATAACAACGAATTGGTGGCTATCCTCGGAAACTTTGTGAACCGTGCGATGGTGCTGACCGAGAAATATTTCGAAGGGAAAGTGCCAGAAGCCGGTGAGTTGACCGACTACGACCGTCAGACGTTGACCGACTTTAAGGACGTTAAGGCTGACGTTGAACGTCTGCTCGACACATATCATTTCCGCGATGCCCAGAAGGAGGCGATGAACCTTGCACGTATCGGCAACAAATACTTGGCAGATACGGAGCCTTGGAAGCTGGCGAAAACGGATATGAATCGTGTGGCAACCATCATGAACATTGCCTTGCAGATTACCGCCAACTTGGCAATTGCCTTCGAACCGTTCCTTCCTTTCAGCATGAAGAAGCTTAACAAGATGTTGAACGTAGAGCCCCTGGGGTGGAACCGTTTGGGCGCTGCCGACCTGCTCTCGGCCGGTCATCAGCTGGGAAAATCGGAACTCTTGTTCGAGAAGATTGACGACAGCGTGATTGAAGCACAGGTGCAGAAGCTGCTCGCCACAAAGAAAGCAAACGAAGAAGCCAACTATAAAGCTAAACCCATACGCGAGACTGTTGAGTTCGACGATTTCACGAAGTTGGATATCCGCGTGGGTACGGTGTTGGAATGCAAGAAGGTGCCGAAGGCCGACAAGCTCTTGCAGTTCCTCATCGACGACGGCTTGGAGAAACGTACCATCATTTCGGGCATTGCCCATCATTATGCTCCGGAAGACCTCGTAGGCAAGCAGGTTTGCTTCATTGCCAACTTGGCTCCGCGTAAGTTGCGTGGAATTGTTTCGGAAGGGATGATACTCTCCGCCGAGAACTTTGATGGCAGCTTGGCGGTCATCACCCCGGAGAAAGAAGTAAAGCCCGGTAGTGAAGTGAAATAAACACTTTCCTTACAAAAGATGCTTGAGAAACAGATACAGATGGTTGACTTGCGTGGGCAATATCATCGCCTAAAGGATGAAATTGACACGGCGATGCAAATGGTGATGGAGCATAGCGCTTTCATCAACGGTCCGGAAGTGAAGGCTTTTGCAGAGGGCTTTGCCAAATATCTCGACATCCCTTACGTAATCCCTTGTGGCAACGGTACGGACGCGCTCCAGATTGCCTTGATGGCATTGGACCTGCGGCCCGGCGATGAGGTTATTGTTCCGGCATTCACCTATGTGGCGGCTGCCGAGGTTGCCGCCTTGCTCGGGTTGACCCCCGTCTTGGTGGATGTAGACCCCCGCACCTATAATATCAATCCCCGAAAGATAGAGGAATCAATCTCGTGCAACACAAAGGCCATCATTGCTGTTCATTTGTTTGGGCAGTCGTGCGACATGGCTCCGATACTGAAGATTGCCGAGAGATATCATATATATGTAGTGGAAGACAATGCCCAGTCGGTAGGGGCGGAGTATACCTTCCCCGACGGACGGGTGAAAAAGACCGGCACGATGGGCGTCATCGGGACCACGTCGTTCTTCCCCTCCAAACCTTTGGCATGCTATGGCGATGGGGGAGCCTTGATGACGGCTGACGAAAAGCTTGCAGAGCGCATCCGTATGATTGCCAACCATGGTCAGGAACGCAAGTACTATCATAAGCTGATAGGCTGCAACTCGAGGCTCGACACTCTTCAGGCGGCTGTGCTTGGTGTTAAGTTGAAATACATAGACGAGTTTTCTGCCGCGCGCCGAAAGGTTGCCTCGCGCTATGATGAGGCTCTCTCGCAATGTGGGCGATTGCTCCTCCCCGAGAAGAGCTCGTTCTCCACGCACGTGTATCATCAGTATACTCTTCGATTGAACCTGCCGGGCGATTGGTCGGGTATGGCTGAGCGCCGAACGGCATTGCAAGGGGCATTGAAGGAGAAAGGTATCCCCACCATGGTGTATTACCCTCTTCCGTTGCAGACGCAGGACGCCTATAAATGGACGGCACGAATGCCGGGGGCATTAGACGAAGCTACTCACCTTAGCACCTCCGTCTTGTCGCTGCCCATCCATACGGAGATGACGGACGAAGAGGTGGATTATATAACAGACACATTGTTGAGTGAGGTAGCTCATATCTGATGACTCATATGGAAGAAAACAAAGTGAGATTTGCTGTTGTAGGCTGTGGCCATATAGGGAAACGCCATGCAGAGATGGTTGTCCGCGAGCAAGGCGCCGAGCTGGTTGCCTTGTGCGACGTTCGTCCCCGTGAAGAACTCGGGATAGAGGCGTATCCCGTTCCCTTCTTCGGTAGTTTGCAGGCATTGCTGCAGAGCGACATTCATCCGGATGTGGTAAACATCTGTACCCCGAACGGACTGCATGCCTCCATGGCGGTGGAAGCAATAAAGGCAGGATGCAATGTGGTAATCGAGAAACCAATGGCTCTTACTTTGGCGGACGCCGAGAAGGTGGTGTATACCTCATTGAAATATCGTAAGCAGGTGTTTTGCGTGATGCAGAACCGTTATTCCCCTCCCTCGGTATGGATTAAGGAGATGGTCGACACCGGCAGATTGGGGAAGATATATATGGTGCAGCTCAACTGCTATTGGAATCGCGACGAGCGTTATTATAAGCCGGGCGGTTGGCATGGCGATGCCGCTTTGGATGGCGGAACGCTATTCACTCAGTTCTCTCATTTTATTGATATCATGTATTGGCTGTTTGGCGACATCTGTAACATTGAGGCACGTTTTGCCGATTTCAATCATGAGAAACTGACGGCGTTTGAGGACTCAGGTTTTGTGAGCTTCAACTTTGTGAACGGAGGGATGGGTAGCTTGAGCTATTCCACTGCCGTTTGGGACAAGAATATGGAAAGCAGTATGCTTATTGTGGCAGAGAATGGTAGCGTAAAGATTGGCGGACAGTACATGAACGAGGTGGAGTATTGTCACGTGAAGGATTATGAATTGCCTCACCTCTCACCAACAAATCCAGGTAACGACTATGGCCCATACAAGGGGTCGGCACAAAACCACAACTTCGTTATTCGTAATGTGGTGCGTGTGCTCTCGGGGGAGGACAAGGAGTCGATTACAACCAACGTGCTCGAAGGCATGAAGGTGGTGGATATCATTCAGCGGATATACGCGCTGAAGTAGCGTGGCATTTGTTTCCGGTTTTGTTTATCCTGTAAGGAAGAGAAGAATATTAGGATATAAACGCATATATTTGTGCGTGTTCGTCAGTTCCATCACATGGGACTGACGAACATTTTTGTGTCATTTTTTGAACGAATTCTTATGAAAATAGCGATAGTAGGGACAGGCTACGTTGGGCTGGTGAGCGGCACATGCTTTGCCGAGATGGGTACCGAGGTGTTTTGCGTGGATGTAAACGCAGAGAAGATTGAGAACCTCAAGAAGGGAATAATCCCCATCTACGAGCCGGGCTTGGAGGACATGGTTCATAGAAATCAGAAAGCCGGACGACTGCATTTCACTACCGACATAACAGAATGCCTCGACGAGGTGGAGGTCTTGTTTAGCGCAGTAGGCACGCCTCCCGACGAAGATGGCAGTGCCGACCTGAGGTATGTGCTCGAGGTGGCGCGCACGGTGGGCAGAAACATCAAGAAACACATATTGGTGGTGACCAAGAGCACCGTGCCGGTTGGTACGGCCGGGAAGGTCCGCCGGGCAATCCAAGAGGAGCTGGACAAGCGGGGCGTGGATATTGAGTTCGACGTGGCTTCCAATCCGGAGTTCTTGAAAGAGGGGGCAGCCATCAAAGACTTCATGAGTCCCGACCGCGTGGTTGTAGGTGTGGAGTCGGAACATGCCAAGGAACTGATGAGCCGGCTCTATCGTCCGTTTCTATTGAACAATTTCCGTGTGATATTTATGGATGTACCTTCGGCTGAGATGACCAAGTATGCCGCGAATGCCATGCTTGCCACGCGCATCAGCTTTATGAACGATATCGCCAACCTTTGCGAGATTGTTGGTGCGGATGTCAATATGGTGCGCAAGGGGATAGGCTCGGATGCCCGCATAGGCAACCGCTTCTTGTATGCCGGCATAGGATATGGCGGCTCTTGCTTCCCCAAGGATGTGAAAGCGCTGATACGTACTGCCGCTCAAAACAACTATCCGATGCGGATACTTCAGTCGGTGGAGGAGGTGAACAACGAACAGAAATCCCTCTTGTTTCGCAAGCTTGAGAAATATTTCAACGGCGACCTCAAAGGCAGGCGCGTGGCTGTTTGGGGCTTGGCGTTTAAGCCCGAGACCGACGACATGCGCGAAGCTCCTTCCGTGGTGTTGATTGAGAAGCTCCGGGCTGCGGGCTGCGAGGTGTATGCCTACGACCCTGTGGCAATGGACGAAGCCAAGCGCCGCCTGGGCGATGCCATCCATTATGCCAAGGATATCTACGACGCCGTGGTGGATGCCGATGCCCTGATGCTCGTGACGGAGTGGAAAGAGTTCAGAATGCCCTCATGGTCGGCTGTGAAGAAGCTGATGTCAACCCCGCTGGTGCTCGACGGCCGTAATATCTACGACCCCCAAGAAATGGAAGAAAACGGCTTCGTCTACCACTGTATAGGACGATAAACCTAAAAACGCGATGCCTGAACAGACGCTGAAAGAAAAGACTGCCAATGGACTCTTTTGGGGAGGACTGAGCACGCTGGTGCAACAACTCATCGGGATGGTGTTCGGGATAGTCATTGCCCGCATACTAAGCCCCGATGATTACGGCTTGGTGGCAATGCTGGCGGTCTTCAGTGTGATTGCCTCTACCTTTATGGATAGCGGCTTCACCACGGCACTGATAAACAAGAAGGAGGTACGTCACGAGGACTATAACTCCGTGTTTTGGTTCAGCGTCTTCTGCGGGGTTATTTTCTATGTGGTATTGTTCTTTACCGCACCTTTCATTGCCCGTTTCTACAATCAGCCGGTGCTCCTGGGCCTTTCGAGGGTGATGTTCCTGGGGTTTGTGGTTTCCGGCTTTGGTATTGTGCACAACGCCGTTCTCTTTAAGGAGATGAAGGTGAAGCAGCGTGGCATTGCCGACATGGCGGCTGTGTTGGTGTCCGGAGGGGCGGGTTTGATAATGGCTCTAATGGGCCTTGCCTACTGGGGCTTGGCTCTGCAGATGGTCATACAATGCTTTGTCAGCACCTCCGTGCGCTGGTATTTCTCGGGATGGAAACCAACCCTTAGCTTTTCCCTCGCACCCATCAAGGAGATGTTCGGGTTTAGCTCCAAGATTTTGTTCAACGGCATAATAGGGCAGATAAACGGGAATATCTTCTCCATCTTGTTGGGTAAGTTTTATACCACGGCAGATACCGGATACTATTCGCAAGGAAGCAAGTGGATGGCGCTGGGCAATTCCACGGTGAGCTCCATGATAAACGGGGTGGCTCAGCCGGTGTTGGTGGAGGTGCAAGACGACAAGGAAAGGCAAAAGAAAGTGTTCCGCAAGATGCTCCGCTTCGGGGCGTTCGTGTCGTTCCCCACATTGTTGGGGATGGCTTTTGTTGCCAAAGAGTTTGTGTGGATAACGGTTGGAGAGAAATGGATGGAGAGCGTGCCGTATCTCCAGGTGCTGACCATAGCCAATTCGTGTATGTTCATATCGAGCCTCTATGCTGCCATATTGCTTTCGCATGGCAAGTCGGACACGATATTGTATATAAACACTGTTTTCTACATCATAAACCTGTCGCTCGCTTTGGCTTTGGCGCGTCAGGGTATTTTCACGATGGTGGTGGGATGCTCCATCCTTGCCTTGCTGCTCAATATCGTGTGGCACATATTTGGCAAGAGGCAGATTGATATCCGAAGCATTGAGCTTTTGAAGGACATCTCCCCCTATCTCTTGCTCACCCTCTTCTGCTTTGCCGTCTCATGGTTTGTGACAAGAGGAATTGAGAATATGTATGGATTGTTCTTCGCCAAGATAGCCGTCGTAGCAGTGCTGTACGTCTTAATCCTATGGCTGACGAAGTCGGTGATATTGAAAGAGTCGTTTAATTTCTTGTTAAAGAAAAGATGAAACAGACCGGAAGATATAAGTACATTCACCTGATGCCTATGGGGGCTTCTTCTTTTTGTGTGAACTTCATATTGTTCATCAATAAGTTTTTCCCTATACATGAACATTTGTTTGTGCTTATGTCGAAGAATGTTTCGGAAAAATTGGCAGGAGTGGATAATGTCGTCTACGAAGACAGGAATCGGGTTGAAGTCCTAAACGAATACTTGCCTTTGGGTGATTCGATAATTCTGCATAGTCTTTCGTATTCCATTGGGACTTTCTTGTTCATGAAGAGAAGTTCTTTAAGAAAAATGACTTGGTGGGTTTGGGGAAATGACTTGTATATGGCTCATAGAGTCAGGCGAGATATCTCTTCATTGAAAAAACGGTTGGTGTATTATTTGAAGGTTACGCTGAATTTGTTTTATGCACCCCTGTATGATTTGCTTTGGAAATGTTTGTTCTTCTCAAGGGTGAAAAAGATGAACTCGATTGTGGTTTGTTGTCGCGCCGACCAAGACGAGGTTAGAAGAAGATTCGGACCGGACATAAAAGTGTTCAGGTCGTATTACACAGCCGGGCATTATTACCGAGAGTTTGTTCAATTGGAAGAAAAGCGGACGGACAATAGTATAAACATACTGATAGGTCATAGCGCGTTTGCTTTCTTAAAACACAAGGATTACTTGGACAGATTGCTTGCGTATAAAGATGAAGACATAAAAATAGTATTGCCACTTACCTATGGTGACGCCTCATATGCTGATGAGATTGAAAATTATGCGAAGGCGCTGTATGGTGACAAGGCATTGGTTTTGCGGGAAGGGTTAGACTATTTGGATTATGTCAAGTTGATGAAGACAATAGATGTTGCCGTTTTCGACTATAAACATCAATCGGCTTTGGGGAACATAATGCTGTTGCTGCTTTTTGGCAAGAAAGTCTACCTCTCTTCCAAAGGTGTTTTGTTTAAAGGATTCAAGGAAGATGGCGTGAATGTGTATGATTGTGATGAGATAGGGAAGATACCACTAAAGGAATTATCTTCGCAACCGTATCCGAATATTTCGGGCAAGGAATATGCCAAAGAGGCATTCGATGAGGACCTCTTGAAAAAGAATTATGAAAACATATTTGAGTATTTAGCAAAATAAGGTGTATGGATAAAACGATAACAGCATCTCCATGTCGAACGAGGTCGCAAAACTGTCGTTGTTTTGACCCCTGTCGTTGTTATCACGTACTCCGATACTGGAAGTAAGAAAAGGAATTTTACCTTTGTGTCGGGATACAAACAAAAAAGCTATACGATATGCCGGAAATATGCAGATTCTTTGGAATTATAATAAGTCTCTATTGGCGGGACCATAATCCGCCACATATTCATTTCGAATATGGAGACTATCGGTGTTCAATCAGCGTATTGGACAGGATTGTAGACGGGCAAGCCCCCGCAAAGGTGATTGCCAAAGTAAACGAATGGATTGATTTGCATGAGGCGGAGATTCTTACTTTGTGGGAAAAAGCTCAGCGAGGAGAGAAGATTGGAAGAATAGAACCCTTAAAATAAACGCTTATGTTACGAGTTGTAGATGTGGATTACATCAAGGATTACGAGCTTCTTGTGACGTTTAGTGACGGGAGCAGAAAGAAGGTTGATTTGAAGCCTTACCTGACAGGTGAGGTCTTTGGCGAGTTGCTCGATATGGATAAGTTTATCCAATACGGGTTGACGCATACCACCATCGAATGGGTGAACGGTGCCGACCTGGCGCCTGAGTTTCTGTATGAAATAGGAACTGCCGCGTAGGTTATAAACACAGAAAGAGACAATACATATGGAAGAGGATAAAACGATAACAGTAACATCTCCATTGATTCCGCCGTTGGAGGAGTTCACTCCTTATTTGGAGGATATATGGAAGCGGAAGTGGCTCACCAATAACGGGCACTATCATCAGGAGTTGGAGAAGGCGCTTTGCGAATACTTGAAGGTGCCTTATATCAGTTTGTTTACCAACGGCACTCTGCCGTTGATTTGTGCGCTTCAGGCCATGCGCATCACGGGGGAGGTGATAACCACGCCGTATAGCTTTGTGGCTACCACGCATGCCTTGTGGTGGAACGGCATCAAGCCGGTGTTTGTTGACGTAGACCCACGGACGGGCAACATCGACCCGGAGAAGATAGAGGCGGCAATCACGCCCAAGACCACTGCCATCATGCCCGTGCATGTCTATGGCCAGCCGTGCGAGACGAAACGCATAAAGGAGATAGCCGACATTTATGGTTTGAAGGTTATCTACGACGCCGCCCACGCCTTCGGAGTAGAGGAAGACGGGCAGTCGGTAATCAACGCCGGCGACATGTCGACGCTCAGCTTCCATGCCACCAAGGTATACAACACCATAGAGGGTGGCGCATTGATTTCGCACGACGCGCAGACAAAGCAGAGGATTGACTACATCAAGAACTTCGGGTTTGCCAACGAGACAACCGTTGTGGCACCGGGCATCAACGGAAAGATGGATGAGGTGCGTGCCGCCTACGGATTGTTGAGCCTGAAATATGTCGACGGGGCGATAGAGAACCGCCATAGGGTGGCAAAGCAGTATCGCGAAGCCTTGAAGAGGGTGGAGGGGATACGTTGCACAGAGGAGCTCCCCGGCGTGAAATACAACTACTCTTACTTCCCCATTTTCGTGGACGAGAAGAAGTATGGCATGAGCCGTGATGCCTTGTACGAGAAGATGAAGTCGGTTGGCGTCTACGGGCGGCGCTATTTCTACCCCTTGATTAGTGCGTTCTCAACGTACCGCGGCTTGGAGTCGGCTTCTCGTGACAACCTCCCGGAGGCATACAAGATGGCAGACGAGGTCATCTGCCTCCCCATGCACCACGCCCTGAGCCCGGAGGATGTGGCAAAAGTCCTCGAGTGCATCGTGAAATAAAAAACGGGAAATACGGGAAAATGTCGTATAATTGCGACATCAAGAGAGCAAACAAATTTCAAAACAAACATTATGTGTCAGACAGCATTCATATCACAAAGCATCATAAAGCTGGGGACAAGAACCTACCGGCATAGCTTGGAGGCATTGGCGCCCAATGAATATCGCGTGGGGCAACTCCGCCGTTTGAATCGTGACTTGGATGCTTTCTATGAGTTCCTCTATAGCCAGTGTAATAGCATTACCGAGCGCGATTATGAGGTTTTCGGCAAGCAACTGACCTCTATGCTGGAAATCCTCAAGCAGCTTTATGCCTCATGCAAGCAGATGCCGAAGGAATATGGCGTGAGTTCGGAGGCGGAAAAGCTGAAGAGAAACTACTCTGCCCTCTACGAGCTGAATGGCGACATTAAGAACTACCGCATTAAGGCGTCGAAAGATGTCGAGTGGTCTGCTCTTTTGGCTGATGCAAGTAGGGCTGTTAGGTCCTTTGCAGCAACTCGACATTGCTGAGGATAAGCTGAAATATTTGGTAACGGAGTTCATAGAAGAAGCCCAAACGGGAGGGTTGGAAGATTACTTGATGTAGCAAGAGTGATAAAATCCATTGTGAAATGAAACGGTTGATGATAATAGGGGCACGCGGGTTTGGTCGCGAGATATACAATTTGGCGACTGAATGCGAGGGCTATGGCCGCGACTTTGTGGTTGCGGGATATTTGGACGACAAGAGCGATGCCTTGGATGGCTACGAGGGCTATCCTTCGATATTGGGGTCTGTTGAAGATTGTAATGTCGGGGCGGATGACGTGTTTATATGTGCTTTGGGAGACGTCCGCTATAAGAGAAAGTATGTGCAAATGATATTGGACAAGGGCGGAGAATTCATGTCGCTGATACATCCTACTGCTTACATTTCGAGGAATGTAAAGATGGGGACGGGGTGTATTGTCTGCCGTAATGCATTGGTCTCTTGTGATGTTACCTTAGGCGATTTTGTAACTATCCAGCCATTTTCCGATTTGGGTCACGATGCCCGGGTGGGCAACTTTAGTCATCTCAACGCCTATGCTTTTTTGGGGGGCTTTGCCGAGATAGGCGAGATGGTTACCATTCATACGGGAGGAAAAGTTTTGCCCCACAAGAAGGTTGGCAATAATGCGACGGTGGGGGCCGGAAGTGTTGTTATCAGAAACGTGAAAGAAGGGATAACAGTGTTTGGCATGCCTGCCGTAAAGATATAATATCTTAGACAGATAGCTTGGAAAGAAAAGAGGCTGCCCCCCCCAAAGGGAGCAGCCTCAAATAGTGTTCCAACGTTGTTAGAACGGCGTTTAAACGTTATTCTACTATTGGACGGTCCTCGGCACTCGAGCCACTGTCGGCACTCGAGTCGCTCCCGGTGCTCGAGCCACTCTCGGTAGTGATACCGCGGCGACGGTTGTAGGCAATGCGAACCTCGTCAATCAGAGAATTCACATCGCGGACAAAAGTCTCGCTCGCCGTTGTGGGCGATAGTACTTGAGTGGCATTTGCCAGGATGACGCTGTCGGCATACAGCTCATCGAGCTGAAGGCGCAGGCCCTTGCTGTCGTCGTTGACGCTGTCGGCAGAACGTGTGGCACTCTCCTTTGAAACGAGGCTCTCGTAGAGGGTGTTCAGCCGCTCCAGTTCGTCGAGATACGTCGTAAGTCCCAGAGTGGTGACAGCCTCGGAGAAATCCTCTTTGCGGAGGTCGAGCAACATGCCTTTCAGCACTTCCGTCTCCTGGTTTGCCGGTAATTTCCCAACACCCTTGTAAGGGGTGATGGTGTTGTAGAGCTTTTTGCCCGCAGCGCGTTCTGCTTCGAGTAGCAACGAGCTACTCTTAAGTACACGGTTTAGGATGTAAGCAGCCACTGCATCGCGTGCACGGTCAGTCTCAGCCCTGTCGGCTGTGGTTTCCAACGCCCGACTCTTCTTGTTGAGGTCGGTCAGTTTCTCGAGTAAAGACTCCATAGTTGCGATGATGTCGTCCGAAATGTTGACAGACGACTTCTTGCCGCGGTAGGAAATATCGCCATCTGATATTTCCACCTCTTCCATCGGAATTAGCTTGAGGAAGCGACTAATGAAGTTTTGATACTCGGAATTGTTCAACACACTTAGGTTGAACTGCGGAATTTGATAAAATCTGCTCATAACTTTTTAATTTATGGGTTAGACAGCATAAAGGTAAGAGTTTTCTCAAAGTGAAATCGATTTATGCAAGAAAATACCAAAAAAAATTACAGAGGCTCCGCACCAAGGTGGTTTTTCCCCTTCGAGTGCTCGCAAATGCTTCGCACCGGGGTGGTTTTTTGCTCCTGCGAGGTCGCAAGAGATGCGCACCGGGGTGGTTTTTTGCTCCTGCGAGCCCGCAAGGCTTCGCACCGGGGTGGTTTTTTGCTCTTGCGAGGTCGCAAGAGATGCGCACCAGGGTGGTTTTTTGCCCTTGCGAGCCCGCAGGAGATGCGCACCGGGGTGGTTTTTAACATTTGCGAGCCCGCGGGGCTCAGCACCGGGGTGGTTTTTAACATTTGCGAGGTCGCAGGAGCTCCGCACCAAGGTGGTTTTTAACATTTGCGAGCCCGCGTGAGCTGCGCACCGGGGTGGTTTTTAACATTTGCGAGCTCTTTTGGATGTAGCGCGTGGTGGGGGAAAGAGGCTGCGCCATAGCATTGGAATAGAAAAAAGTGTTTACTTTTGGTGGTCCGTTCACCCGCATTGGGTGATGGAAGGTACGATAAATCAGAATTGAGATATGGATTTGAATCTTTTTGTTGAGAATTTTGCTGCCCAGTTTGATGACACCGATGCCGGTGAGATTGGGGCTAAAACAGTGTTTAAGGACTTGGACGAATGGTCTTCTCTCGTGGCATTGTCCGTTATTGCAATGGTGGACGAGGAGTATGATGTCAGCATAAAGGGCGATGACATCCGTGGCTGCGTTACCGTGGAGGATTTGTATAATACAGTTGTTTCCAGATTGGGATGAGTCGCTTGGAAGGAAAACGGATATTGGTGACGGGGGCTTCTTCCGGCATAGGACGGGTGGTCTCACAGTATGTAGCCCGCGAGAAGGGAGAGGTTGTGCTCGTTGCGAGAAACGAAGAACGCTTGAAGGATACATTAGCGTCTCTTGCAGGCGAGGGTCATAAGTACATCTGCTGCGATTTGACAAACGAAGAGGAACTGAAGCAGATGGTGGATTCGTTGGAGGCCCTCAACGGGGTGGTCTTTTGTGCCGGAGTAAACGAGTTTGTACCCGCAAAGTTTATCTCCCGAGAGAAAACAGACCGCATCTTCCAAACCAATTATTTCTCGCAGATAATATTCGTTCAGAAGCTTCTTAAGAAGAAACTCATCCAAAAGGGTGCTTCCTTGGTGTTCATCTCTTCGGTTTCTTCTCTTTTGGGTACGCCCGGCACGATGCTCTATGCCGCCTCCAAGGGCGCAATCAATTCCACTGTAAAGGTTCTTGCCACGGAGCTTTCCGGGATGAGGATAAGAGTGAATGCCATATGTCCCGGTATTGTAAGGACCAAGATGATTGGCAACACAAACATCTCGGAGGAGCAGTTTCTTGAGCAGGAGAAGCTCTACCCCCTGGGGCTGGGTACGCCGGAGGATGTGGCTGATGCAGTGATGTATCATTTGTCGGATGGAAGCCGTTGGCTTACCGGCAACATAATGGTTTTGGATGGTGGTTTTTCATTGAAATAGACATGGCAACAATTACATATCACAACGTAGGAATAAAGGCTATTAGCGCGTGTGTCCCTCCAAAGATTGCTTACAACAAGGATTTGAACGCCATAATGGAGCAGGAGGAGGTCGACAAGATAATCAATGCGGTGGGCATACAAGAGAGACGTATCTGCGAGGCGGATGTCTGTGCCTCCGATTTGTGCTACAAGGCAGCAAAGCAGCTGATGGAAGACAATGACGTAGACCCTCAGTCGATAGACGTGTTGCTGTTTATGAGCCAGACGGCAGACTATAGGATACCTGCCACCTCATGCATTCTCCAACACAGATTGAATTTGCCCTCCTCGTGCGCTTGCATGGACTTGTCGTTGGGATGCTCCGGATATGTATATGCGCTTTCCACAGCATTTGCATATGCTTCCATGGAGGGCGTGCGCAGGGTCTTGCTGTTGGACGGAGAGACTTTCTCGAAGGTGGTGAACCCGAAAGATAAAGTGAATGCTCCCCTTTATGGGGATGCCGGTACTGCCACCTTGATTGAGAAGGGCGACTACAAAGACTCCATATTTGTGCTCAACAGCGACGGCTCCGGAGCCGACGCCGTGATGATTCCTTCCGGAATGCGTAACCCCGTAACAGCGGATTCGGTGGTGGAAAAGGTGAGGGAAGACAACAACGTCCGTAGCGATATGGAGGTCTACATGGATGGTATGGATGTGTTCAACTTTGCCATAAGCGTAGTGCCCAAGAGCATTAAGGAGATTGCCAAGATAGCCCAAGTGGAACTTGGCGACATCGACTATCTGCTCTTCCATCAAAGCAACAGGTTTATGACGGATTTCTTTGTCAAGAGACTGAAGTTCGATGAGAAGAAAGTCCCCTATTGCATTTCCAAGTATGGCAATACCAGCACGGTTTCCATTCCCCTTACCATCGTTTCGGAGTTGGAGAATAAAATGGAAGGCGAAAAACGAGTTATAATGTGTGGCTTTGGGGCAGGCCTGTCGTGGGGCACTGCACTGATTCATTATCAAGATTGCCACATATCACCCATCATGACATATTGATATGCTACCGGACTTTGGATTTCATCACATAGGAATAGCCGTTTACGATATTGACGCAACGGCGGAGTATTACCTTGAAGCAGGATACGAGAAAACGGAAACGGTTGTCGACCCCATCCAGAACGTCCGTATTTGTTTCCTAAAGAAGGAGGGGATGCCGATGCTGGAGCTTGTTGCTCCCGTGGACGATGCGTCGCCGGTGGTCAAAACCTTGGCGAAGAGTGGGGTCTCGCCCTATCATTCTTGCTACCGGGTGCGCGACATTGATGATGCTGTGGCGCGGCTTAAAAAGAAACGTTTCATCCTACTGGGCAAGCCTGTGGAGGCATGTGCCATAAACAACAAGAAGGTCTGCTTTATGTATAATAGCAAAGTGGGGCTGATAGAGTTGGTGGAGGAATAGATTTATGGACTATTTTGTTTTTCGGAATAATACGGTGGAGTTGTTTTTCGCCTCGTCGGGATTCGGATTCAGCGGGTATGGCGACATCTCCGTGGTGCCGACGGACGCCTCCTCCTATATTTGGTTCTATCAGGTGCCCTTCAAATCAGACATTGCATCCTTGACGGAAGAGGTGGCGGGCTACGTCGACAAGCTGAGGCTCGTCCTTAGCCGCATCCCTCAAGGCCGGCAGTTGATAGTCTTCTCCCTCGAGAACTTGTTCCCCCTTAGCTTCAGTAGCGGCGATTATGCCTTGAAGCAGGAGATGGAGCGCTTCAACGCCGAGGTGTATGCCCTCTCGAGGGAACACAAGATGGTGAAGTTTGTGGATTTCTCGGAGTTCGTGTGGCGCTATCCCATGGATAAGATGGTGGACTGGAAATACTACTTCATCTCCCAAATGGCGATGAGTCCCCTCTTGGCGGGAGATTTCCGCAAGTGGTTTGCCGGGAAGATGAACGAGATACAACTCAAGCGCAAGAAATGCTTGGTACTGGATTTGGACAATACCCTTTGGGGCGGCGTCTTGGGCGAAGACGGGGTGAGCGGAATAAAGATTGGCGGTGATTATCCGGGCAACGCGTTCCTCTACTTTCAGGAAGCCTTGGCAGAACTCTCCCGTAAAGGTGTCATCCTTGCTATCTGCAGCAAAAACAACGAGCAGGATGTCCTGGAGGCATGGAGCAAGAACCCGTTCATTGTGCTGAAGAACGATTATATAACGACCTACCGAATCAATTGGGAGAACAAGGCTGCGAATATCCGCGAGATGGCTTCAGAGCTGAACATCGGGCTGGATAGTTTTGTCTTCGTGGACGACAACCCCACGGAGAGGGAGCTGGTAAGGCAGATGCTGCCGATGGTGGCAGTGCCGGAGTTCCCCGACAAACCCTACGAGCTGCCACGCTTTTTCAAGTCGTTGGTGGAAGACTACTTCAAGGTCTATGCCCTTACGGAAGAGGACCGGCAAAAGACTGTTCAATATAAGGCCAACGCAAACCGGCAGAGGGAACGGAGCAAGTTTGCCGACCTTGACGAGTATCTCAAGAGCCTGAATATGGAGATAGAGATTCAGATGCTCAACGAATACAACCTCCCGCGCATTGCCCAGATGACGCAGAAGACAAACCAGTTTAATCTGACCACAAAGCGCTACAGCGACTCAGATGTGTTGGCGTTTGCCAAGGATGGATGGCGCATCTATTGCATCAAGGTGAAGGACAAGTTTGGCGACAACGGCATAACGGGGGCAATGTTTCTTGAGCCCAAGGGGAAGAAGTGGACGATAGACACTCTGCTGTTGAGTTGCCGCATCCTCGGTAAGGGGATAGAGGAGGCATTTGTTCAGTCAATCCTTGAGAGGTTGCGCTTGGAAGGGGCAGAGAGCGTTGAGGCTACATATATCCCAACCGCAAAGAATGCACAGGTAGCGGACTTCTACGAAAAGATGGGCTTCGCGGTGACAGGCAGCCGGGATTCCGTAAAGACCTACTCCCTGAATCTTAAAGAACACGACGCAAAGATTAAATCATTCTATAAAATACAATTCACCTAAAACATGGAAGAACGTATACTAAATGTGTTGAAGCAGACTTTTGCCCTTGATAGGGTTGACACCTCCATCTCGCAGCAGACATGCCCCGAGTGGGATTCGATGAATCATCTCAGACTGGTGATTGAGTTGGAATCGGAATTTGATGTCTCTTTCGAGCCGGAAGAGATAGCTGCGCTTAAGAGCTTCGACGCCATCAAGACTATTTTGGAAAGAAAGCTGAGCTAAGCGTTTCTGGCGACATTAAGATTAATACCATAAAAACACTATGAAGATGCAGAAGAATGTCTTTAAGAAATTGGCGCTATTGTTGCCGCCTCTGGCGCTTGGCTTCCTGGCTGAGGCGCAGGTAGACATAGCCCCCGACGCGGCAGAGGTGTATGCTCCATTCAGTCAGCAGGACCTTGAGAATTTCAAGAATCCCCCCAAGGTGTATTATCCGGAAACATGGTTTCATTTCATCGGGAGCAATATCTCGACGGAAGGAATCACGGCTGACCTTGAAGCCATCAACGCGGCAGGCATCTCGGGTATACAGTGGTTTCATGGTGACTTCGGAGGCAAATGGCCGAAGGTGGAGTCGAACGTCAAAGCCCTCACTCCCGAGTGGGAAGAGCTGGTAGGCTTCATGGGCAAGAAAGCCCACGAGCTTGGGCTGAGGTTTACGCTCCAGACTTGTCCGGGATGGGCCATGGCGGGCGGTCCGTGGGTGAAGCCCAAGGATGCGATGCGTCACCTGGCATGGACAAGAACAGACGTGGAAGGCGGAAAGACGGTGAACCTGAAGCTGCCCCTGCCCGATGCGAAGGACAAGAAGTGGGAGGATTTGGACTATCAAGACGTTTGTGTCTTGGCTTTCCCAACGCCGCTTGACGATACGGGAGAGGCCATCATCCCCACCTTGGTTGAGAGTGGCGACACACTGAACTGGGAGGGTTGCTTCCGCTCCCAATTGAAAGACCCCCTGAAGATGGAGAAAGGTAGCGAGCATACCGTGAAGTTCACTATGCCCAAGGGCACGGTGATACGTACTATCCGGATGGCAAGCATAGACAGCTGGAACCACGAGGCTGCCTACAATCCCGGAGTGCATCTAAGGCTTAAGGCAGTCCTTGCCGACGGGTCGACAAAGATAATGGCAGACCTCGATGCCCCGATGAGCAACTGGCAAGACAATAGCGATTTCTTCATAGCTTGCAACGAGGTGGAAGATGCCGCAAGCTACGAGCTCACTGTAAAGAACAAGTATCCCATGACGCTGCGCTATGTGAACTTCTTCTCCGGCGCACGCAAGAACAACTGGAGGGGCGAAGCCGGATGGACTCTCACCTCCAAAGAGAAATATCAACAGCTGACACAGCAGACCAAAGACGCCTTCGTGCAGAAGAAAACGGTGATAGATATCTCGTCGAAGCTCGACGCCGAGGGTAACTTGGTGTGGAAGGCTCCGAAGGGTAAGAAATGGACCATCCTTCGCGTGGGTCACATCAATACGACACACAAGAACAGCCCCGCGCCCAAGGAGGCTACGGGATGGGAATGCAACAAACTGGATACGCGCGGTGCCGACGTGCAGTTTAATAACTACGTGGGTCACCTCTTCGACGTCCCCTTGGAAGGCAAATATGCCGGCGGCATGCTTATGGACAGCTGGGAATGCATGACGCAGACGTGGACCGATAGGATGGAGCAAGAGTTCTCCCTGCGCACCGGCTACGAGCTGCGTGAGTGGCTGCCGGCAGTGCTCGGCTACGTGGTGGACGACCAGGAGACAACCTGCCGCTTCCTCTTGGACTGGAGACGCGTTTTGAACGACCTCTACAATGAGAATTTCTTCTCTCGCATGACTGACCTTGCCCACGCTAAGGGGCTGAAGGTGCAATTCGAGACGGCAGCAGCCGACGTTGTCCCCATCGATGCAATGGAATACTACAAATATGCCGACGTGCCGATGTGTGAGTTCTGGCAACCCTTCGGAGATTGGCTGAGCAACCCCAACTACAAGGCCATACGCCCCACGGCTTCCGCTGCCAGACTGTACGGCAAGCGGAGGGTGGCTGCGGAAACATACACGAGCTTCTGCCTCACGTGGGACGAACACTGGGAAATGCTCAAGGACGTTGCCAACCGAAACATGGCAGACGGTGTTACCCACAACGTGTTCCATACCTACACACATAATCCGCAGATAGGTTTCCTTCCTCCCGGAACAAGCTTTGGTAGCGGCATCGGTACACCTTTCCTCCGTCAGCAGACGTGGTGGAAATACATGCCGTCGTTTACGAGCTACCTGGCACGTGTGAGCTATCTCTTGGAGCGCGGACGCCCCGTGTCGGATGTGCTGTGGTATCTTGGTGACGAGATAGACCATCACCCCGACCAGTCCGCTTACTTCCCCGACGGGTTTAAGTACGATTATCTGAACCCCGATGTGCTTCTCACCCGACTCAGCGTGAAGGACGGGAAGTTTGTCACCCCCGAAGGCGTGGAGTATAACCTTATATGGATTCCCGAAAACGCCCGCATGCTGCCCGAGACGCTCGAGAAACTCTACGAGCTGATTAACGAGGGTGGCCTCGTGGTGGGCAGTGCCCCCCGGTCGCCTGCCACACTTAAGGACGGGAAACAGACAGCACGCCGCTTCACTTCTGCCGTCAACGCCATCTGGGGAACCCAGAAGCATGGCGTCAAGAGCATCGGCAAGGGCAAGATTGCCGTGGGGATGAGTCTCGACGAGAGCTTGGTGGCTTTCGGATTGAAGCCCGACCTCAAGGTGATGGGTGGCTCCGTCAACTGGTTCCACCGCCGCATAGAGAATGCCGATTGGTACTACGTGACAGCTCCGCCTGAGGGCGAGTTTCATGGCCATGTTCGTTTCCGCGCACAGGGCTCCCCGGAGGAATGGGATGCCGTGACGGGCAAGGTATACAAGATAGATGCCAAGCAGGAGGGCGAGTATCAGACAATAGATATGGACCTTGTGCATGCGCAAAACTGCTTCATTGTGTTCCGTCACGACGGCGAGTCGAAGGCCGAAGCCAAGAAGCTGCCCACCCGGGGGCGCAGCATAAGTCTCAACCGACAGTGGACAGTCAGCTTCCCGCAAGGATGGGGCG
>CAVGKO010000006.1:0-24074 GCA_963629885.1 Anaerobutyricum sp. | reverse complement strand
TGCGTAGCCCTTACCATAAAAAATCAGAGCCTGTCTCACGACAAGCCCTGACACTTTGTTAACCTTAAATCTAATACTATTATGAAAAAACCACGATGCAAAAGTAAGCCCGTGGCAAGCACTTGTCAAGCCTTTTGCTGACAATATATGTTAAACATCGGCGGCAATTTTGTCAAAAAAGGTTAGCCGGGGCGAAAAACGCGTACTCAAACGGCAAAAATCACTCCCTCGGTACCTCTTTTATGCAAGTTTGTATGTGTTTCCGGGCAAGACCTTGACCTTGCCGCTCATCTCCAAGTCGAAGAGCAGAATCGAGAGTTCGCGGACCGACATATTCATGGCTATTGCCAGATTGTCGATGTGCATCTCGCCGGCTTCGCGCAGAGAGGTGAGTATCGCCACTGTCTGCTCGTCGCCCTCGAAAGGCAGCTCCGCCTGCACCGGGGCAGGCTTGGTTTCCGTCACGTCCCAACAAAGAGCCAATATGAGGTCATTGGCAGAGGTTATCAGCCCCGCCTTGTTTTGCCGAATCAGATTGTTGCAGCCGGAAGAACGCATGTCGTTCACTCTGCCGGGGAAGGCATACACGTCGCGGCCGTAGGAGAAGGCAATGTCGGCTGTTATCAGCGAACCTCCCCTCTTTGCCGACTCCACCACTATCGTTGCATCCGCCAGTCCGGCAACAATCCGGTTTCTTCGCACGAAGTTGGGCTTGTCGGGCTCTGTCTCGCTTGGGAACTCAGTCAAGAGCCCTCCTCTTTCTATCATCTCCACTGCCACGGAACGATGTGTCGGTGGATAGATGCGGTCCAGTCCGTGTGCCATCACTGCGACGGTAGGCAGTGAAGCCTTGAGCGCCGCCTTATGGGCACATACATCAATGCCGTATGCCAGCCCGCTTACAATCAAGAGGCCGGGGATGGAGAGAGAAAGCGATTGTATCAGCTCGTCGGTCAGAGCCCTTCCATACTCCGTGGCGTTGCGGGTGCCCACAATGCTGATGATGTGTGAAGCATTCAAGTCGGCGTAACCCTTGAAGTAGAGAAGCACCGGAGCATCCGGGCATTCCCTAAGCCGCTTGGGGTAATTCTCGTCGGGGAGGAAGAGGCAAGAGATATTGTTCTTGTCCACAAAGTTTAGCTCCTTCTCTGCCCTCTGGAGCACTTCCGGGTCTTTGATGGCAGCGGCTGTGGTTGGTCCGAAGCCCGGAATCTTTTCCAATGCTCCGCGTCTTTCCATGAAGACAGCTTCTGCATCGCCGCACGACTGCAGCAGCTGGCGGGCAAGGACGTCGCCCACCCCGTTTATCATGGTCAATCCAATTTGATAGAGTCGCTTGTCTGTCATATGTCGTTTCCTTATTCTGATTGGACTTTCCGGAGCATCTCATCGAAATATTCGCCGCGGGTAACCCTGCCGTTGAGCACTGCCACGGCTTCTACTTTGCCTTTGGCTGCCAATGCCTCGTCTTGGGAGCGGTAGATGTCTTGTTCGAAGACCAGCTTGACCCCCGTACGATACATGTTGAGGCAGGAGATATAGCTGTCGCCGCTTTTGAGCGAGGTTTTATAATCTATTTCCACGTGCGAGACAAACACATCGAGTCCCCTTGAGTGGAGGTCGCTGAAGTTCTCTCCCAACGATTCGAGAAACTCGTGACGGGTGTGCTCCATGTAGTGCTGGTAGTTGGCATTGTTGACCACCCCCTGCAGGTCGCACTCATAGTCGCGCACCTTGTCGGTATGTTTGAATGTATATGCTTTCATTATTTCAACTCTCCATCGTTGTTGGGTACCATCTTATATAGTCGGTCGGAGGGACGTATCTTCTCGGACACCTTGATGGAGAAGCGTTCGCCCTTCACGGTCTTTTCCGTGGGCTTAAGGTCTACGCGTATCTCTTCCACCTTCTGCAGCAATGCACCGGTGGTAGGGCCTGTGATAAGAATCTCGTCGCCCACATTCAGTGAGCCCGACTCCATTTCGAACTCAGCCACGCCTATGCCGCTGAAATATTTGATGCCTTTTGCCACATATACTTTCTTCTTGGTGGCAGACGAGCCATACTTGCTGCTCCATTCCCCGAGGCGTTGCCCAAGGTAATAGCCATCCCAGAAGCCTCGGTTGAAGACGCTCTTAAGGCGTTCGTCCCAAGCGGCAATCTTCTCTTCAGTATATGTGCCGTTACAGTAAGCCCTCACTGCCTCCTTGTAGCATTCCGTCACGATGCGCACATACTCCGGTCCGCGGGCACGCCCTTCAATCTTGAACACCCGCACGCCGGCATCCATCATCTTGTTGATGAAATGTATTGTCTTAAGGTCTTTGGGTGACATTATATATTGGTTCTCTATATCCAGCTCGATGTTGCTGTCGCGGTCTCTCACGGTGTATCCCCGGCGGCATATCTGCATGCAGGCACCTCTGTTGGCTGAGGCATTCATCTCGTGGAGGCTGAGGTAGCATTTACCGGACACAGCCATGCAGAGGGCTCCGTGGGCAAACATCTCGATGCGTATCAGTTCCCCGCCCGGACCTGTTATATGCTCGTCCACTATCCGGCGGTGTATTTCGGCTACCTGCTTGAGGTTTAGCTCGCGCGCAAGCACCACCACGTCGGCAAACCGGGCATAAAACTTCAGAGCCTCGGCGTTGGAGATGTTGAGCTGCGTGGAGAGATGCACCTCTTGCCCTATTTGGTTCGCATAGCTCATCGCTGCCACATCTGAGGCGATGATGGCAGACACCTCTGCCGCCTTTGCGGCATCAATTATATCGTGCAGAAGAGGAATGTCTTCACCGTAGATGACTGTATTGACCGTAAGATAGCTCTTGATGCCGTGCTCCTTGCAGATGGCTACAATCCGGCGCAAGTCGTCGGTGGTGAAGTTGTTCGAGGAGCGTGCACGCATATTAAGCCCCTCGATACCGAAGTACACAGAGTCTGCCCCGCCGCCAATGGCAGCCATCAGCGATTCGTATGAACCCACGGGGGCCATTATTTCAAAGTCTTTTTCTTTCAACACTTGATTTGGATAAAAATTCATGTATCTGCCTTGATGTGGTGGCAAATGTAGGCATAAAACGTCGTACCGACACATAATTCCTCTCGGTAAAAGCTCTCGGGCTTCCTCCCGGGATGCCGGCGATAGAATCCTATGGGGCAATTTCTTCTTGGGTTTTAGCCTGCCACAAGGCAAAATGGGCTATATTTGCACCCACGGGTAGCCAATCCGTAGGCTGTCGCCTAATTACAAGCAATATAATATGAGAATAGACTTGACAATCGTTTGTGCGCTTGGTCTCCTTAGCGCATGTAGTATCTCTCCGGAAAAGAAAGCTGTGGGAGAGTGGCAGGAAAAGGCCGCCGGAGTGTGGAATGTCTCTGTAGGGACGCCGGAGAAGCTCAATCTGCTTAGTGAACTTCATATAACGCCCAAGTCGGATGCCATCAAGAAGATGGGAGATGCCGCCCTGCCGATATCCAAGGACGATATCAGTTTCGAGCTGGTTGACGGGAAGACTTATATCCGTTTCCCGCTGGAGAAGGGAGAAAAGATATTCGGCCTGGGGCTCAACTTCAAGACTGTGGAGCAGAGAGGCCGCATAATGCGTCTGCATGTTGACCACTATGGAGGAAAAGACGACGGCCGCACGCATGCACCCGTTCCCTTCTTTGTCTCTTCCCGCGGATATGGAGCATTGATAAACTCTGCCCGTTACGTGGATGTATGGGTTGGGACGTCGGTGCGCAAAGACAGCAAGAACCCGCCGGTGGTGAGAGACCGCAACAGCGACAAGAACTGGGAGGCTCAGCCTTATTCCGATAACCTGGAGTTCTTGGTTCCCGCCGAGGGTGTTGAGGTGTTGCTCTTTGGCGGACCTACGATGTTGGACGTGGTACGTCGCTACAATCTATATAATGGTGGAGGAACCCTGCCTCCAAGATGGGGCTTGGGCTTTTGGCATCGCGTGCCTACACTGTTCTCCGACGAGAAGGTGAACGAAGAGGTTGCCGAGTTTGAGAAACGCGGGTTCCCTCTGAGCGTTATCG
The DNA here is from genome assembly GCA_963629885.1 of Anaerobutyricum sp. GTDB lineage: Bacteria > Bacteroidota > Bacteroidia > Bacteroidales > Tannerellaceae > Parabacteroides. Next base: position 20,021 of record CAVGKO010000006.1, on the reverse strand, counting down.
GCCTCGAGCCCGGATGGATGAGCCGCTCGTATCCCTGCACATACGAATGGGACAAGAGTCGCTTCCCCGACCCGAAGGCTTTCGTGAAGGGAATGGAAGATAAAAACATCAAGACGAATGTGTGGATAAACCCGTACGTATCTCCGGATGGAGAGTTGTATGACAAGATTCTGCCCTACACCGGCTCGCATACTGTTTGGTGCGGCATTGTGCCCGACTTCACCATGCCTGAGGCAAGGGATATTGTAACGAAGCATTTCGAGAAGCATCAGCTGGATAATGGTGTCAGCGGCTACAAGATGGATGAGAACGATGGTAACGACTACTGGTTGTGGCCCGACGTTGCCACCTTCCCTTCGGGCCATTCTGCCGAGCAGATGCGCCAAATCTATGGCTCACTGATGCAGGATATGACCACGCAGATGTATCATAAACGTAACCAAAGAACCTACGGACTGGTGCGCGGAGGAAATGCGGGCACATCCTCTTTCCCATACGTTATCTACAACGACTACTACAATCACAAGGATTTCATCACGGCGTTAATCAACAGCTCGTTTATCGGAGTGTTGTGGACTCCCGAGGTGCGTGCTTCCAAGACGTCGGAAGAATGGCTCCGCAGGATGCAGACGGTGTGTTTCTCGCCTTTGGCAATGCTTAATGCCTGGGCCGACGGTACAAAGCCATGGTCGTTTGCGGATGTGGAGAACGACGTGAACGAGATTGCCAAACTGCGCATGCAGCTTATACCATATTTATATACTGCCTTTGCCGATTATGCATTCGAAGGAATACCGCCCGTTCGCTCCATGAACCTCGAAGAAGGTTATCAGATGGATGCGCAAATGGAAAAGGGAGAGTTGGATGCAACCGACAACCCTTATGCCATGGCTGTAAAGAGAGAGGTGAAAGACCAGTTTATGGTAGGTCCGAGCCTGCTTGTTGCCCCGTTGTTTGCCGGGGAGACGGAGCGCAAGGTCGTTTTGCCGCAGGGTAAGTGGTACGATTTCTATACAGGAGAATTTGCCGGAGAGGGTGAGGTGATAACCGTTTCGCCCGGACTCTCAAAGATACCCGTCTACGTGAAAGACGGAGGAATCATCCCTCTGTGGCCCGCCATAACGAAGGTGAAAGACGAGAAGCTGCCTTTGGAGGTGCGCCACTATGGCACTTCAGCGTCTACATACAGTCTCTATGACGACGATGGCAAGAGCTTCGATTACGAGAAGGGCGACTTCTCGCGCATTGAACTGAAGGTGGACGTGGATGCCGACGGCAACAAGACGGGCAAAGCCGTTGTTCCGGAAGGCGCCAAGGTGTGGTCCTTCAGCGAGTATAATTTCCGTTACATGACAAACAGATAACAATTATTTTATCATGAAAAATACAATCTCATCATTGCTCCTTGTAGGAGGTTTCTTATTGTTCGGGCTTACAGCAAATGCCCAAAATATGCTCTCTCTGCCGGATATGGATTTGGCATTGGCTTATCAGTCGTATGGCTCGCCGATGAAGAACGCGGCAGTCACCGGCGAGTCACTGACGGTGAAGGGCGAGACGTTTAAGCATGGCGTAGGTGTGCAGGCAAACAGCAAGATTAAACTGACCCTGCGCAAGAATACTTCTTCGTTTACCTGTAAGATTGGTGTCAACGACCAATCTCTGGCTTACGGGAAAGAGGATTTCGTTAAGATACCGTTGACCGACGGAAAGATGTTGCTTTATAAGACCGACGGCATGGGAGGAAAGAAACAGTTCATCGGTGTTGGCGAAGGCGACGGCTCGGTGGAGAAAGGTAGTGTTGTGTTCCGTGTGGTTGGCGACGACAAGGAGATATTCAACAGTGGTGTGATTCGCGGAGGCGAGAAAGCTCGCGACGTATCTCTGAACGTGTCCGGCGTGGATGTGTTGGAACTTATAGTGGAAGACGGGGGTGACGGCGTCAGTGGCGACCATGCCGACTGGATTGAGCCGCTCTTCTCTTACTTCGAGATAAAGCCGTCGCTGGTGAGTGCCGACTATAAAGGCGTTACCGAGACCATGCCTAAGGATGTGGAAAAGACATTGAAGAAGAAGATAGCCACCTTGCCGAAGGTGGACCTCCCGATGGCTCGCCCCGAGAAGGACTGGCTGCTGGATGCCAAAGGCGTGAAGGCCGGCGTTTATCAGGCGCATGAAGGGAAAGACATTGTGCTCTCAAATGGTTTGGTGAGCCGCGTGTTCCGCATGTTCCCCAACTTGGCAACAATAGACTTGATTAACCAGATGACAGGCGAAAGCATGCTGCGTGCCGTAAGCTGCGAAGGCGTGGTGAAGGTAGACGACAAGGTGTATACCTTGGGCGGTCTGGACGGACAGTTTGAATACGGATATACTCGATACGAATGGGCAGACAGCATGACAATCCTGCCAAACTCGTTCCGGGTGACAGGATTCGATATCACGGAGCTGACTCCGCGCATCAAATGGGCAAACAAACGCTGGGCATTGGTGAACGCTGGCGGCACAACGGGTAAGGTGCTCTCGTTCTACCTCGAGGGGCCGAGCTACCTTAAGGGCGTGAAGGTGAAACTCAACTATGCCCTCTACGACGGCATCCCATGTATAAGCAAATGGCTGGAAGTGGAAAACAAGAGTGGCATGGGCATTACGCTCGACGAGTTCACCCTCGAGCAGCTGGCCATGGCAGAGCCCGAGTCGCCGGTGGAAGCCAAACGCTACGACCAGTTCCTTCGTCCCAACGTACATATCGAAAGCGACTGGGCATTCCTTGGCTTCACGGAACGTGAGGCAGAGCGCACCGAGTTTTGGAACACCGACCCGAGGTATACCTCACAGTGCAACTACCCCATGCTTACCCCGTGTCTCTTGGAGGTGAAGCTCCCTATGGGACCGGATGAGGATATTGCCGATGGTGGCAAGTTCCAGAGTTTCCGCACATGGATGATGCCTTTCGATAGCTACGACCGCGATAGAAAGGGACTCTTCCTTAAACGTATGTATCGCAAGATTGCACCTTGGACAACCGAGAACCCGATATTCCTGCATTGCACGTCCTCCGACCCGGAAGTCCTGAAGACAGCCATCAACCAATGCGTTGAGACGGGATACGAGATGATTATCATCAGCTTCGGTTCGGGTATGAATATGGAAGACGAGAGTGCGGAGAACATTGCAAAATACAAGGAGCTTACCGAATATGCCAACTCCAAAGGCATTGAATTGGGAGGCTACTCTCTTCTCTCGAGCCGCTGGATTAGCGACGAGGTGGATGTCATCAATCCGGAGACAGGCAAGCGCGGAGGAATGATTTTCGGCAGTTCGCCTTGCTTGTGCAGCGACTGGGGCTACGAGTATTTCCGCAAGATACGTTCCTTCTTCGAGAAGACCGGAATGACGGTGTTCGAGAACGACGGTTCTTATCCCGGCAATGTATGTGCTTCAACCAGCCACGCCCATCATAAGGGATTGAAAGACTCTCAGTGGAAACAACGTCTGAAGATTGTTGAGCTCTATCAGTGGATGTGTGAGAAGGGTATATATATGAACATCCCCGACTTCGGTTATATGCTGAACGGAGGAACAAAGGTGGGCATCGGCTACCGCGAGGTGAACTGGTCGCTTCCGCGCGAACGCCAGCTTGTGTTGGGCCGCCAGGTGATATATGATGGTTTGTGGGAACGTCTGCCGGGTATGTGCTGGACATTTGTTCCCCTTACACAATATCACGGCGGTGGAGCTGCTGCCACTCTTGAGCCTTTGAAGGACCATCTTGCCGACTACAAGGCACACATGGTGCAGAACTATGGCGCCGGCGTGCAGGCATGCTATCGCGGTCCCCGCTTGTATGACACCCCGGAGACCAAGGCTGTTGTGAAGGATGTGATTACGTGGTATAAGAAATATCGTACCATTCTCAACAGTGAACTGATTCACCTGCGCCGTGCCGACGGACGCGATTGGGACGGTTATATGCATGTCGACCCCGAAGGGAAGGAGAAAGGTCTTGCCCTCTTGTTTAACCCCACCGACAAGGATATGACCCGCACAGTTCGTCTCCCGCTCTACTACACCGGTCTTTCAGATGTGGCACAGATTCGCGAGAAGGAGCAGGCTCCGGTTTCCTATAAGCTGAACCGCGATTATTCGGTGGATGTCAAGGTAACCATCCCTGCCCACGGAAACACTTGGCTGGTTATCCAATAGCATATGATTTAGGCTAAAAGTAAAATGTTTACCTTTGCGGCCGTCCTTCACGTAAGAAGGACGGCTTTTATACAATTAATATTACAAACATGAGAAAGTATAAACTAATCAACAACGTGTTGGGGTGGGTCGTGTTCCTGATTGCCTCTACCGTTTATTTGATGACTATCGAACCCACCGCCAGCTTTTGGGATTGTGGTGAGTTCATTTCCTCTGCCTTTAAACTGGAAGTGGGGCACCCGCCCGGAGCACCGTTCTTTATGCTGACGGCAAACCTGTTTACTCAGTTTGCTTCGGACACAACCATGGTGGCAAAGATGGTAAACTCGATGTCGGCGCTCTTCAGCGGCCTGACCATTTTGTTCTTGTTCTGGAGCATTACGCATTTGGCTCGCAAGATTATGGCGGGCGATGGCGGCGAGATTTCCACGGGCAAGATGATTACCATAATGGGTAGCGGCTTGGTAGGTGCCTTGGCTTACACCTTTAGCGATACGTTTTGGTTTAGTGCCGTGGAAGGTGAGGTTTATGCTTATTCGTCGTTGTTCACGGCGTTGGTCTTTTGGCTTATCCTTAAGTGGGAGGAAGCGGCAGACCATCCGCATGCCGACCGTTGGATTGTGCTCATTGCCTATCTCATGGGATTGAGTATCGGTGTCCACCTCTTGAACCTGCTTTGTATCCCGGCAATTGTGTTGGTGTACTACTACAAGAAATTCCCCAACCCCACAATGAAGGGCACGATATGTGCTCTCTTGGTATCCTTTGCCATCGTCGGACTGATGATGTATGGCGTTGTTCAGGGATTGGTTGAGGTCTGCGGCTATTTCGAGCTGTTGTTTGTTAACGTGCTTGGCATGCCATACAACACGGGCGTCATTGCCTACGTGATTATTTTGGCAGGCGTATTGATATGGTCCATTTGGGAAACGATGCGCGAGGAGATAAACCCGATGCGCATGAGGTTGGCATTCATCATTGCCGTTGTATTGATTGGTGTACCGTTCATCGGTAAGGGATATGTTCTTGCCGTGATTCTGACGGCTGCGCTCGCTTTGTATCTCTTCAAGAGCAAGACGGTAAACATCAAACTGCTCAACACCGTGCTGGTTTGCCTCATGGTGATTGTTGTGGGCTATTCGTCCTACGCTCTTACCCTGATACGTGCAACGGCAAACACTCCGATGAATCAAAACACGCCGAGCGACATCTTCACCTTGCGTTCATACCTTGCCCGCGAGCAGTATGGCAAGACCCCGTTGCTCTATGGGCAGACCTTCGTTTCGGAGGTGAAGCGCGAGAATAAGGGTGGCGGTTGCTCTATCGTGTCCAAGGATGGCGAAGCCGTATGGAGCAGGGCAATAAAGAAAGACGAGAGCGAGAAGGACCACTATTTCATTTCGCGTCACGACATAGAATACGAATATGTTGACGAGCTGAACATGCTTTTCCCGCGTATGTATAGCGGCGACAGCAGACATATAGCGGCGTATAAGGAATGGTCGCAGTTTAAAGGGCAGCCGGTGAAATACGAGCGTTGCGGCGAGACCAAGACGGTGATGAAGCCGACCTTTGCCGAGAACCTCCGCTATTTCTTCTCCTACCAGCTGAACTTCATGTATTGGCGATACTTCATGTGGAACTTCTCGGGCCGTCAGAACGACATACAGGGCCACGGCGAGGTGATGAACGGTAACTGGATTACCGGTATCAAGGCCATTGATGAGGTGCTTGTTGGTCCGCAAGACAATATGCCATCCGACATTGTAAACAACAAGGGTCACAACGTATATTATATGTTGCCGCTCTTGCTCGGTATACTTGGTATCCTCTATCAGGCTTATTCGGGTAAGCGAGGTATTCAGAGCTTCTGGATTACCTTCTTCTTGTTCTTCATGACGGGTATAGCCATTGTGCTCTACCTTAACCAAACGCCATATCAGCCGCGTGAGCGTGACTATGCATACGCCGGCTCGTTCTACGCCTTCTGTATATGGATTGGCTTCGGTGTGGCAGAGCTTGCCAAGCTGATGGAGAAATACGGGAAGATGCCGGCAGTGGTGGCAGGTAGCATTGCCACTGTGTTGTGTCTTTTTGTCCCCATCCAGATGGCGGGGCAGAACTGGGACGACCACGACCGTTCGGGCCGTTATGTTTGCCGCGACTTCGGAGCCAACTATCTTGAGTCGTGCGAGCCGAATGCGGTAATCTTCACCAATGGCGACAACGATACATTCCCTCTTTGGTATGCTCAGGAGGTGGAAGGCATCCGTACCGATGTGCGCGTATGCAACACCAGCTATCTGCAGACCGATTGGTATATCGACCAGATGAAGAAGCAGGCCTACGAGTCGGCTCCTCTGCCCATCTCGTGGAATAGGGCTGACTACATACAGGGTACGCGCGATGCCGCTTATGTTGTTCCGATGACCGACAAGCCCGTAGACCTTGGCACGGCGCTCAACTTTGTGCGCAGCAACGACCCCAAGCTGAAGAAGATTCCGGGCTACGACCAGCCGATAGACTATATCCCGTCCGAGACACTTGTCTACACTGTGGATTCGGCCAAGGTTGTTTCCCTTGGGTTGGCTTCAGAGTCGAATCCTCCGGTGAAGGAGATGACCATCAATCTTAAGGATAAGAATATGCTGGGCAAGCAGGAGCTGATAATCCTGGATATGTTGCAGACCGGCAACTGGGAGCGCCCGATGTATTACGCCATCACGGTGAGCTCGGACCAGTATGTTAACCTCGACGGCTACTTCGAGCAGACGGGTTTGGCATACCGTATTGTGCCGAGGCAAGCAAACAAGGGCATCGATACGGAGAAGATGTACGACAACGTGATGAACAAGTTCAAGTGGGGCGGCGTGGATAAGCCGGGAATCTATTTGGACGAAAACGTGATGCGTATGTGTAAGAGCATCCGTATGGTGGTGATGGGTAAGTTGGCTGAAGACCTGATAAGGGAAGGCAAGAGGGATAAGGCGCTTAACGTGCTCAACCGTTGCATGGAGGTATTGCCGCCGGAGAATGTTCCGTTGGATTACTCGGCACTTGTCATTGGCGAGCTCTACTATGCTATTGGCGAGAAGGAGAAGGGTAGTGGAGTGTATACCGGTATTGCCGACGATGCCATGCGCAACATCGACTGGTATTTCCGCCTCAACCCCTCGCAGCTTGCTTCTGCCATGAGAGATTTGGAGCACAACCTTGCCGTTATGCAGCAGGTATTGGCTATATGCAAGCACTACGACCCCGATTTCGCAGGTAAGTATCAGGAGGAATTCGACAACTACCGGATGGCTTACAGCTCGGTTCGTAAAAACGAGAAATAAACATGTTCATCGAGCAACCGCCTTGGTTCTACAGGGTCTTGTTCCCGGGGGCAACCTGGAGGATACCCGACGAGAAGGAGAAGTGTGTATACCTCACCTTCGACGACGGTCCTATCCCCGAGGTTACCCCCTGGGTGCTTGATGTGCTCGACAAATACGGCGTGAAGGCCACATTCTTCTGCGTCGGCGACAATGTACGCAAGCATCCGGATGTGTTCAAGATGGTCCTTGAGCGCGGACACCGGGTGGGCAACCATACGTTCAACCACATCCAGGGGCTTCGTTTCCTTACGAAGAACTACCTTAAGAACGTCCGCCATGCCGACGACTATATCCACAGCAATCTTTTCCGCCCGCCACACGGGCATATGCGCGTGCCGCAGCTGTTGTCCCTAAGGCGTAAGTTCCACATCGTGATGTGGGACGTGGTGACGCGCGACTATAGTCCCCACATGACGCCCCAAGGCGTCTTCAACGTGGTGAAGCGCTACACTCGCAACGGTTCGGTTATCGTTTTCCACGACTCTCTCAAGGCGGAGCGCAACATGCGCGAAGCCATGCCCAGAGCCATTGAATGGCTGTTGAAGGAAGGCTACACGTTTAAGGTGTTGGAATGAACTTGTCGGAGTTCATAAAAGACAAGGCGCGTGAGCTGGGGTTCGACGCCTGCGGCATTGCCGAGGTCTCGCCTGCGGCTACGGAGGCGGAGTATCTTGATGATTGGATAGCCGAGGGCTCCAATGCCGGCATGACGTATATGGAGCGCAACCGTGAGGTGCGTCTCAACCCTGCAGAGCTGGTGGAGGGTGCGCGCTCGGTGATATCCGTTGCCCTCAACTACTACCCCGAAAAGAAACAACCCGTGGGGGCGCCCCGCATTGCCTTCTACGCTTACGGCAAAGACTATCATAAGGTGATAAAAGAGAAGCTGCGCAAGCTATGGCAGAGCGTCCTTGAGAAGCTGCCCGCGCCGCACGCCGCACGCGTCTTCACCGACTCGGCACCCCTCTTGGAACGTTATTGGGCATGGCGTGCGGGCTTGGGCTGGATAGGCAGGAACACCAACCTCATCATCCCCGGCAAGGGCTCGTATTTCTTCCTCGGCGAGATTGTGACCACCCTTCCGCTTAGCTACGATGGCCCCATGAAGAGCCGTTGCGGCAGTTGCCACCGTTGCCTCGACGCCTGTCCAACCAAAGCTCTCGACAGGGAGCGCCACATAGATGCCCGCCGCTGCATCTCGTATCTCACCATCGAGAACAAGGGCAGCATCCCCTCCGCCTTGGCATCCCGTCTTGGCGACAGGCTCTACGGCTGCGACACCTGTCAGGAGGTATGCCCATGGAACAGCTTTGCGAGCGCCACACACTGCGACGACTTCCGCCCCACGCCTGCCCTCCTTGCGCTTAAGAAAGAAGACCTCAGGGACTTCACGCGAGAGGATTATAATCGTATCTTTGTGCATTCGGCAGTGAAACGGGCGGGCTACGAAGGTCTGTGTCGCACCATTGCCGCCGGGAAAGACAATAACGATAAAAACGATAAACAATGAGAAGAACACTCAATCTTTTGCTCCTTTTGCTTCTTTGCTCTCTCGCGGCATTTGCTGCGCCGAGCGAACTGGAGGAGCGGCTTGCCGCGCTTAAGGGTGTTAGCGGCGTTGAACGTCTGGAGTCGGACGTATATCCGGAGAAATATCTTGTACGCATCACCCAAATGGTAGACCCCAAGGATGCTTCGAAGGGCACCTTCACGCAGCGTGTGGTGGTGGGCCATGTGGGATGCGACCGCCCCACGGTGCTTGTCACCGAAGGCTACAGCGGACAGTATGCCTTGTGGAGCAACTACCGCGAGGAACTGACCGACCTGCTCAACGCCAACCTCATCTTCGTGGAGCATCGCTACTTCCTTGAGTCAACGCCCGAGCCTTGCAATTGGGACTACCTCACGGCAGAGAATGCTGCGGCTGACCTTCACAATATCAACCAGACATTCCGACAGCTCTATAAGGGCAAGTGGATAAGTACGGGCATCAGCAAGGGCGGACAGACCACCACGTTCTATCGCGCTTACTACCCCGACGACGTGGACTTCTCCGTGCCCTACGTGGGGCCTCTCTGTCGCGCCGTGGAAGACGGGCGCCACGAGCCTTTCCTTCGCAAGGTGGGCAAAAAGAGCGAGCGTCGCACCATAGAGCGTTTCCAAAAAGAGGTCTTAAAGCGTAAGGCAGAGATGTTGCCATTGCTCGAGGCATACAGCAAGGACAAGGGATTGGAGTTTCGCATCAAGCCCGCTGAGGTGCTCGACTACTGCGTGCTTGAGTATCCTTTCTCCATCTGGCAGTGGGGCACGCCCACGCAGAGCATCCCCTCCACTGACAGCGACACAAAGACGCTGTTCGACCACCTCATGACCATCAGCGGCGCCGAATACTTTGCCGAGGGGCAGCCCAACATACCTTTCTTTGTGCAGGCAGAGCGCGAGCTTGGCTACTATGGCTACGACACCAAGCCTTTCCGCGGTTTGCTCACCATCGAGAGTGCCGAGGGGTATGTCAACCGCATCATGCTCCCCAAGGAACTGAAGGACAAGATTGCCTTCAATCCCGCGCTCTATCACAAGACCTACGATTTCCTTAAGAACAACGACCCGAAGATGATTTTCATCTACGGCGAGATTGACCCATGGAGCGCCGTGCATGTCCCCATCTTCAAAGGCAAGAAAAACCTGCAGGTATACTTCCAGAAACGTGGCAGTCACCTCTCGCGCATTAACAATATGCCCGAGAACGTAAAGAATAAGATTATCGCCCAGCTGAAAGACTGGTTGGAAGAGTAACTCTCGGACGAGCGAATTGTGTCGACACTGTCGACACAATTTGATTCCTTGCAAGACTCGGCAACGAGGCATAAGAAACAGCGAACGATTATACCGCGCGTAACGCGGGGTAAAATAAACAGCGAACGATTATACCGCGCACAACGCGAGGTAAAATAAACAGCAAACAATTATACCGCGCACAACGCGAGGTAAAATAAACGGCAAACGATTATACCGCGCACAACGCGAGGTAAAATAAGCAGCAAACAATTATACCGCGCACAACGCGAGGTAAAATAAACGGCAAACAATTATACCGCGCGTTGCGCGCGGTATAATTGACGGAAGAAAACAGGCGTAATACCATTAACAATATATTATCATGAGTATGGAATATCGTAAATACACCCCGAAGGACATATTTGTTTCCTATCTCGGGCGTGAAGCAACAGAAGAGGAGATTGCCGAAGGTTACGAACCGGGTCAGAAGGTTTACAACAAGAAGACCGGCGTTGAAGTGTTCGACATTTTCACGGAGATGGTTCATACTCATATGAACCACTATCCGGAGTTTTATGCGGAGAAGTTCGGAGTGAAATCACACGAAATGGCGGGGTATATCAAGGTAATGAGCGGACTGTATGCCAAACAATGGATTGACAAATACGTATACCTTGTGGTATCAGAGCTATTGTATGAAACCGACATGCCGATGGGAGAGGTTGCAAAAGCAACGGGCTTCAGCTCGGTGGCAAGTTTCAGCCGGTCATTCATCAAACGTGCAGGGATGCCTGCCACGGAGTGGCGCAGGAAGGCACGGGAAAAGATGAAGCGGCGTTAGAACATGCTCTGCACCTTGTAGACAAACTCCATCCATACCCAGTAGCGGATGGCTTTGCCAAGGAACATCGAGATGGCTACAATCCAAATGTTGGCGCGCAGGAATCCGAGTGCCACGGCGATGAAGTCGCCCACGCCGGGCAGGAACACAAAGAAGCCCATCCACGAGCCCTTGCCCTTAATCCATTCCTGCACCCTTTGGAGCTTGTCGGCGTCAAGGCGGAGATATTTCTCAATCCACTCCACCTTGCCCAGCATGCCCAGCCAGTAGCAGCTCATGCCGCCGAGGAAGTTGCCCAAGGTGGCTGCCACCATGCACGGCCAGTAGGATGCGCCCGAGAGCAACACGCCCGTAAGCACCACCTCGCTGCTGAACGGCAGGATGGTGGCTGCAAGAAACGAGGCGATGAACACGCCGATATATCCGTAGGCTATAAGAAATTCCATAGACGAAGGAAAAGAAGGGCAATGAACAGTGTCACGGTGGCGTAGAACAGCCAGGTGACAAAACGATTGCGCACGCTGGTGAAGAAGTGACCTATAAGGATGGATACCGGCACGCAGGTTGTCATAAGAAACTCCTCAGCCACCTGGTCGAAGAGGAAGTAGAGCGTGTAGGCCCATGCCGCAAGGATGGTGGTGAACAGCAGGTAGTGGCGTGCACGTCGCCGGTTGTCGATGTCGTGGAGGGCAATGTTGACAACCGACACCACAGCAAGAAGGGTGCCCACACCTATTTCTATCAATGTCTCCGTTGCTACATCCGAGAACGCCAGCGGGCTCACGCGAAACATCTCAGGGAAGGTATCGGTAAACGGCGCGTAGTTGCCCTCAAAGAAGCACCATCCCAACAACAGCCAGTAGACGGTAATCACCCCCGCCAAGGTTGCAAAGAGGGTGCGCCCCCCGAGCGACATGAAGATATACATCCCTATCCAGAAGACGGGCAAGAACCACAGCAGCTGTGTCCACAGCAAGCTGCCCGCACCAAGCAGCAGCCCCACGTTGAAGGCCTTGCCCCATGCCCCGGTATCGTGGTAGAAGGTGAACAGCTCATACAACGCGAATATCAAAAAGAACACACCGAAGGAGGTGGACTTTATCGGCAGGAAGCTGAGGTTGGTGCTTATCAAAAGTATGTAGAAGAGCAGAGGGAGCCTCGTGTTCTCGCGTATCAGCACCATGGCATAGCTGGCGCGGTGGAGCAAGAAGGCACCACCCGCCGTGAGCAACATACCAAGGAGATATGCCTCCGCCTTGCCCTTAAGCATGCCGCAGAACGCGTTCCACAGCGGCGTTACTGCCTCCTTATCCGTCACGGGATAGCCCACCGAATCAACGTAGCACGCACCCCAGCAGAGGGCACATGCCGTGAGCACCACGGCAAGCACACCGTTGCCTAAGATGCCGTCGGCCTTCCTTGAATGGGTGTAGCTATCGTTGAACATGGCGGAAGAGGGGGGGTGGGTTTAGAGGTCGAAACCAATGTCGCTACGGAAATACTTCTTGTCGAAATCGATGGCCTTAGCCCCGGCGAAAGACTTCCGGAGTGCCTCTTCTTTGGTGGCGCCGTAGGAGCTGACGGCAATGACGCGGCCGCCATTGGTCAGTATCTCACCCTCCTTGCCCATCTTTGTCCCGGCATGGAAGACAATGCTCTCGGGCATCACCTTATCTGTTCCGCTTATGACCTTCCCTTTCTCGTAAGCCTCGGGGTAGCCTCCGCTCACGAGCATGACGGTTACTGCCGCGCGAGGGTCGATGCTCAGCGTGCGGCTGCCAAGGTTACCCTCGGCAACGCCCTCCATGAGGTCCACGAGGTCGCTCTTTATTCGCAGCATCACAACCTCTGTCTCCGGGTCACCCATGCGGCAGTTATATTCAATCACCTTCGGGTCATTCTCGTTTATCAGTCCGAGGAAGATGAATCCCTTGTAGTCGATGCCCTCAGCCTTCAGCCCTTCGATGGTTGGGCGGATGATACGTTCTTCCACCTTGGCCATGTAGGCTTCGTTGGCAAACGGCACGGGCGAAACAGCCCCCATGCCGCCGGTGTTGAGGCCCGTGTTGCCCTCGCCAACGCGCTTATAGTCCTTGGCAACGGGCAATACCTTATAGTTTGTGCCGTCGGTCATGACAAACACCGAGCATTCTATCCCGCTCATAAACTCTTCGATGAGCACTGTCTTGCTGGCGTCGCCAAACATGCCACCAAGCATCTCGCCCAGCTCCTTCTTGGCTTCCTCCAGAGTGTCGATGATAAGCACTCCCTTGCCGGCAGCCAATCCGTCGGCCTTCAATACGTATGGTGCCTCAAGAGATTCGAGGAAGGCATATCCTTCTTCTATCGTGTCTTTGGATATACTCTTATAGCGTGCTGTGGGGATGCCGTGGCGCATCATGAATGCCTTGGCGAAGTCCTTGCTGCCCTCCAGCCGTGCGCCGCTCTTCGACGGACCTATAACGGGGATGTCTTTCAGCCGTGCGTCGCCCTTGAAATAGTCGTAGATACCTTCCACCAACGGTGCCTCGGGGCCTACAACCACCATCTTAACATCGTTTTGGAGCACAAACTCAGCTATGGCGGCAAAGTCGTCTGCCTTGATGTCAATGTTCCGTCCCACCTGTGCCGTGCCGGCGTTGCCCGGGGCAATGAATAACTTGTCCGTCTTGGGACTTTGAGCAATCTTCCAGGCTATTGCGTGTTCGCGGCCGCCCGAGCCTAATAGCAGTATGTTCATCTCTATTGTCTTTATTTTAAGTAGTCGTCGAAATATCGTGTAATCTTCTCGTGCAGGTGTGGACGGTCCTTGCCAATCACGTTGTGCTGATGGCGCGGATAAACAAAATAGTCCGGATAGGTGCCGGCATCCACTGCGGCCTTCAGGAAGCCAAGGCTGTGTTGCCACACAACCACAGGGTCGATGTCGCCGTGAATCATCAGAAGATGCCCCTTGAGGTTGCCCGCCTTGAGCTTCATGTTGGCATTCTTATATCCCTCGGGATTGTCCTGCGGACGGTCCATATACCGCTCGCCATACATTATCTCGTAGTTGCTCCAGTCAATAACCGGACCACCTGCCACGCCCACCTTAAACACATCCGGATGGGTGAGCATAAGGTTTGTTGTCATGAATCCTCCGTAGCTCCATCCGTGCACCCCGAGTCGATTCATGTCCACATAAGGAAGCGAGCGGAGTAAGTCCACTCCCTTCATCTGGTCTGCCATCTCGCATTCTCCCAGCCTGCGGTGGATAACACTCTCGAACTCGAAGCCTCTGCCTGCCGACCCTCTGCCGTCCACCGTCAGCATGACGTAGCCGCGCTGTGCCATGTAGATGTCCCATCCTCGTGTGCCGTTCATGAAGTCGCCGGTAACCAGCTGGGCATGCGGACCGCCGTAGACATATATTATGGCAGGATATTTCTTGCTCTCATCCAACCCCACCGGCTTGATGAGGCGGTAGTAGAGGTCCGTCACCCCGTCGGCAGCCTTGATGGTGCCCACCTCAATCTCGGGCATGGCATATCCCTCGTAGGGGTTCTTTGCCGTCAGCAAGGTCTCCACACTCTTGCCGTCCTTGGTCTGCACAATCTCTATCTTCCTCGGAACGCCGGGGGCGGAATAACTGTCGATGATGTATTTCCCGTCCGCGCTCGGCGAGATATAATGCACGCTCTGCTCTCCGCAGTCAGGCGATAAGAGCGAGGTCTCGCCCTTCTTTATGTTCAGCTTCCATCCGTTGACGCAAAGAGGCGAGGCGGAAGAGTTCTTCCCTCGCGGCTCAGAAGAGGAGATAAAGAGGTTCTCACCCTTGGCATCAAAACCGTATACATCCGTAACAATCCACTCCCCATGGGTCAGCTGCTTCAGCAGTTTGCCGTTGGTGTCGTAGAGATACAGATGATTGTAGCCGTCGCGCTGACTCTGCCAGATGAACTGCCCCGGGTTGTTGGGAAGGAAGAGCACCGGGTGCTGGGGCTCAACATAACGTTCGTTCTTCTCGGTGAACAACTCGGCTTCCTTCTCGCCCGTGGAGGCTGAGTAGCGCACGAGGTGCATCTCGTTTTGCTCGCGGTTGAGCTCGGCAATATATATGCTCTTCTCGTCGGGGCTCCAGGCAATGTTTGTGAGATATTTCTCCTTGGGCAGTCCCGTCTTCAGCCAGACGGTCTCTTTGCTTGATAGGTTGTATACTCCTACGGTCACCTCATGGCTCTTCATCCCTGCCATGGGATATTTCTGCGGCTCCACCTTGGCGCAACGTGCGTCGATGTTTACTATAGGGTAGTCGGTCACCATGCTTTCGTCCATGCGATAGAAGGCGAGGGCTGAACCCTTGGGCGACCAAAACAATCCCTTCTCTATCCCGAACTCCCGTTGGTGCACAGCCTGTCCGCACACAATGCCTTCTCCGGTCTCGTTCGTAACAACTGTGGTCTGCTTCTCGGGCGAAAGTATTTTGATGTTGTTGCCTTCGGTGAATGCCAGGTAGCTGTTCCCTGGGCAAAACTCATAGTTATCGTATGCCTTGCTGAGGGGGTAGTCGGCTGTCACCTTCTTCTCCTCCATGTCGAAGTGGATGCGGTGTTGCTTGTTGGTGAAAGCCAGTGTGGGCTTTCCCTTATAGGGCACGGAGAACGAAGGCATGCGGGCAACGGAATCCAGCCCGGCAGCCCTGAGGGCTTGGTTCAGCTCGGCGCGGCTGAGGCGCACTTCCCGTTTCTGCTTCGGAAGAGCACCCACAACGCTGTTCTTCTCTACATATATATACATGTCGCCTGCCCATCTCAGCCCCTGTAGATACTCGGGAACAAAACGGCTGTAGGTCTTGCCGCCCGGAATCAAGTCGTGCAAGGTGAACTGTTTGTCCTGAGATATCATCATGGAAGGAGTAAATAAAGCAAACGCACACACAACCAATAAGGTCTTAATCCTTGAATCCATTATTGTTCTTTTTAAACGTTTTCTTGTATGGGTGGCTCACCCCGCGTTTGCGGTCGTTGAAGTCGTTCTTGCCTCCCCTATAGTTCCGCTCCCTATTATCCCTATCATTGTCGTCGCGATATCGCATCTTTGAGGGTCGTCTCTCGCCGGATTTGTCGAATGTCCGATGGTCGTCTTCAAAACGTCTGTCGGGGCGTCTCTCTCTTCGCTCCTCGTCGAAGAACCTCTTCCCCGGCATTGCTGCCAGCCTCTCGTCTTCGTCCTCACTGTGAGCTGCAGCAAAACGACGCTCCGGACGGTCCATGTGGTCGGTCTTGAAGTTGGGACGGGATGGGCGAGTGTTGCCTCTACGTTCCGTCTCATATGTGGGCTTCTCGTTTATGGCTCTCTTGTAGTCTTTGTTCTTGCCCTCGAATATCTCGTAGCAACGATATTCGCACTCAAGTGAGCCGTTGATAAGTTTTATCCTCTCACTCGGACGCAAGCCAATCTTGTCGAAGCATTCGTCCTTATAGCTTATTATCCACACCTTGTAGTCGGTGAACACATGCTTGAGGCGTTCGCCTATCATGGAATACAGCCCAAGGAGGTCGTGCGAGGAGATACGTTCGCCGTATGGCGGATTGGTAACCATGATGCCCGGCCGCGGGGCTTGGGTGTATTGCTGGAAAGGCATAACCTTAAGGTCGATGTATTTCGACAGCCCGGCATTGCGGATATTCTTCCTTGCAACCTCAATGGCCGAGGGGTTGATGTCGGAGCCGAAGCATTTGAACTCAAACTCTCGCTCCCCGCTCTCGTCGTTGTAGATGCGCTCAAACAAATCGCGGTCGAAATCCTTCCACTTCTCAAAGGCAAACGACTTGCGGTGGATGCCCGGCGCAATGTTGAGGGCAATCATGGCTGCCTCAATAAGCAACGTGCCGGAACCGCACATGGGGTCAACAAAATTTGATTCTCCCTTCCATCCGGTTTTCATAATCATACCTGCAGCCAGCACCTCGTTGAGCGGTGCCTCGGTCTGCTCCACCCTATAACCGCGTTTGTGGAGGCTCTCGCCCGAACTGTCAATAGAGAGGGTGCAGTCGTTGTGGGAGATATGTATGTTGATATACAAATCCGGATTGTTGATGCGCACCGACGGGCGTTTGCCCTGCTTCTCCATGAAGTAGTCGGCAATGGCATCCTTCGTGCGGTATGCCACAAACTTGGAGTGGTTGAAATCTTCGGAGTAAATCACGGAGTCGATGGCAAACGTGTTCTCGGGCGACATATAGTTTTCCCAAGCCACCTTCTTCACCTCCTTGTATACCGTGTCGGCATCTTTGGCTTTAAAATGATAGATTGGTTTCAGTATGCGCAGGGCGGTACGGCAGCAAAAGTTTGCTTTGTAGAGTACTTCTTTGTCTCCCGTGAACGACACCATTCTGCGACCAATCTCAATGTCGTTGGCGCCTATCGACAGCAATTCGCCGGACAATATTTCTTCTAACCCATACAGGGTCTTAGCCACCATTTCAAATGTCTCGTTATTCATTTATGTGTGTTGTAAGAAAAGATTTGTTGCTTTGTATAATAGCGTAGGATGATATTTCTTTGTTGTAGGCAAAAGTACACTAAATATCCGATGTAGAATCACATGCTATGTTTTTTAGTAAAAATGAATACTTTTGCATGTCGAAACAAAGACACAGCATAAAGAAAAGATGAAAGTTCACAAAGAAGGGACAGGTCTGCTATTGGCATTGTTTACGGTGTTGTTTGTCGTGAATGTCGCGCTATACCATACTGTGGGTCGAGGAGTGTTGTTGTATGTCGTCGGCGTGATATCGACAGCTCTTTTCCTCCTTGTCTTGAATTTCTTCCGCAGTCCGTTCCGCCGTTTCCCCTACGACTCCGAAGGGTTGGCAATAGCCCCTGCCGACGGCACGGTGGTAGCCATTGAGGAAGTGATGGAAAACGAAATACTCCATCGCCCTTGTCTGCAGATTTCCATCTTCATGTCGGTGTTCAACGTGCATGCCAACTGGTTTCCGGTAAACGGGACGGTGAAGTATGTATCCCATAGCGACGGTAGGTTCATGGCGGCATATCTCCCGAAGAGCAGCATAGAAAACGAGCGTTCAGCCATTGTTATCACCACCAAAAACGGGGTGGATGTCTTGGCGCGTCAGATTGCCGGGGCGCTTGCCCGCCGTATTGTTACCTATGCCAAGGTGGGAGACAAATGTCACGTGGACGAGCAGATGGGCTTCATCAAGTTTGGCTCACGCGTGGATGTGTTCTTGCCGGTAGGCTCGGAGGTGTTGGTGGAGATGGACCAGAGGGTGACGGGCAACCAAACGCCGATAGCGCGGCTGAGCAAACAAGAAAGCTAAAAAGGAGAGATAGCAATGAATATTAGAAAACACATACCAAACACAATTACTTGCATGAGCCTCCTTTCGGGCTGCGTTGCTGTGGTGTTGGCTTTATATGGCAATTTGTGGTGGGCTGCCGTATGGATTATCATGGCTGCCGTTTTCGATTTCATGGATGGTTTTGCTGCCCGGCTTCTCGGGGCTTATTCCCCGATGGGTAAGGAGCTCGACTCGCTCTCCGACCTTGTGAGCTTTGGCGTTGCTCCCGGTATGATTGTGTTTTGGATGCTCTCTCAGGCGAGTGTCTCGTTGGGCGAGATGGGCCGTTATATCCCGTATTTGGCATTTGTGATTCCGGTGTTCTCGGCCTTGCGCCTTGCTAAGTTCAATATCGATGAGCGGCAGACAACATCGTTTATAGGTATGCCGGTTCCGGCGCATGCTTTGTTTTGGGCTTCCGTTGGATGCAATCTGGCGCCGCTCTCCGGGGTGCAGCCCGTGCTGTTCATCGTGGTGACTGTTATTGTGGCTTTCGTTTCGTCATGGTTGCTCGTCTCCGAAATCCCGATGTTTTCGCTTAAGGTCAAATCTCTTGCGTGGAAAGGCAACGAGAAGCGATATGTATTGGTGGTCTGCGCCATCTTGTTCGTATCTGTGTTTGGCATGCTGGGCATTGCCGGCACGATTCTTCTCTACGTCCTATTGTCGCTCTTCGGCAAGAAGCGGTAAGGAGAGCACGGATTCTTTTTTGTAAAACAACTAACCGACGATATATATGTTCAAGTTTCTGATTGTAATGTTTTTCTTTTTCCTCCTGCTGGTGTTTCTGCTGGGGTTTTCGGTTCTGCGCACATTCAAGAACATGTTGTTTGGAAGCAGTGATTCGAAAAACAATGCGAAACGTCGCCACTCGAATGCTCGCTCAGAGAGCCGTCAGTCGAACACTGCGAATAATCGGGGAGGCACTGCCCGCAAGAAAATCATCGCCAAAGACGAAGGTGAATACGTAGACTTCGAATAGGTATAGCAGAGAACCATACCTTGAACCTCCTGTCACATCTTAGCCCATTTACTGCGTTATACTATATGTTCTGTTCTTATTGCCACCCTCTGGAGTTATCATCCCAATGGCAACCAGTGTCTGAAGATGTTTCTTGGCGGTTTCGTCACTTCGCTTAATAAAAACTGCGATATCTTCTTTTGCCGAGTGAGGATGCTGACTGATATAGACGCAAATATCGGCAAGTCTACCTACAAGAGTTTCTGTTATCTGTAGTTTGCCCTTCAAATTACCCGATAAATTTATCCGCTCCACTATTTTACCCGACAATGTGGTCTTATCGGGTAATTTCTGTCCGCTTTTACCCGACAAATCATTTTTATCAAGTAATTCAGCAGTTTCTTTACCCGATAAATTATCGTCTTCATTCGGAATCATGATATCCTCCGCATCATCATACAGTTTGAGCATGGCATCTACGTCAGGTTCGTTTCCGTTGAAGGGAAGAG
>CAVGKO010000005.1:0-25813 GCA_963629885.1 Anaerobutyricum sp. | reverse complement strand
GTGTTTCCCCGCGTCGGGGATTTGTCAAAAATGTCTTTTTAGTGTTTCCCCGCGTGGGGAATTTGTCTAAAAAGTTTTTTCAGAGTCTCCCCGCGTCGGGAATTTGTCAAAAATGTCTTTTTTGCGTTTTTCTGTTAAGGGAATTTTACAAATCAAACTTTTTTAGCGTTTTTCTGTTAAGGGAATTTTGCAAAAAAACTTTTCTAGCGTTTTCCCGCCGCCGGGGAGATTCAAAAAAGTCTTTTTTGAGTTTTCCCGTTAAGGGAATTTCACAAACAAAACTTTTTTGCATTTTCCCGTTAAGGGAATTTTACAAATCATCTGCCACAGCCTACGTTCTGCCAACGGGAAAAGCAAAAAACTTCCTCCTTGGTGTCGCATTCCCACGCCGACGACCAAAGATATCCATAGGCAGGGCGGGGAAATAATCGTAAAAACAAAGGTGGTTGTTTGGTACGAATAAAATCTTTTAGCTACTTTTGTGCTCGCGAATAAGGCGCCGGGGATGTTTTGAGAAGCATTGTTTGATGGCTGGCGTAGGAAGTTCGGTTTATTGGAAAGCTGCCAGAGTGGTCGAATGGGCCGCACTCGAAATGCGGTGTACGGGTAACTGTACCGGGGGTTCGAATCCCTCGCTTTCCGCAGCTACGATGAGAATCAGTTTATCATATCAATATGTATAAACTGGTTCTATTTTTTTATAAGTTTGCCCCGAGACACGATAATACCATTGAAATGAAACAAAAGAAACCGAGCTTGTTTTCCTGTTGGCTCTTGATATTGCTATGCCTACCGATTTTTGCTGATGCCGATACCATAAATCGTAAACAATTGTTCGACTGTGATTGGAAATTTAAGTTGGGCGATGTGGCAGAAGCTTCTTCTCCCATGTATAATGATGATGATTGGCGGAAACTGGATTTGCCTCACGATTGGAGCATCGAGGCTGATTTTGACGCGAACGCGCCTTCGGGAAACGATGGTGGCTACGTGCTCACGGGCATAGGGTGGTACAGAAAGACATTCACTGTGGATAAATCTTTGGAAGGAAAGACGCTGCGTCTTTATTTCGAGGGCGTATATATGAATTCGGATGTCTATGTCAACGGCGAACGGGTAGGCGGGCATCCGTATGGCTTCTCTTCATTCTTTTGCGACATAACCCCGCAGCTTCGTTTCGGTGGAGAGAACGTGGTGGCTGTGCGTGTGGACAATTCGGGGCAGAAAAACTGCCGTTGGTACACGGGCAGCGGAATATATCGTCATGTGTGGTTGCTTACCACGGACGCGATGTATATAGATGATTGGGGCGTTTATATACGTCCTTTGCAAAAAGATGGCAGCGAGGATTGGACTTTGGACATTGCCGTGCGCTACGTTGGAAGAGGGGAGGGAGCCAACCCCGAGATAAAACATACACTCTACGATAGCGAAGGTAGGGAGATAGCTCATTCTACGGGCGGACAAATGCGGCAGAGCATTCCGGTGAACAACCCCAGGCTTTGGTCGCCCGAAGAGCCTAATATATATAAGGTATGTACGCAGCTTGTTGTAGGCGGCAAGGTGGTGGACGAGGTGACAAACAAAACCGGGTTTCGCACTGTTTCTTACGATAGCAACGATGGGTTAAGGCTTAATGGCAAGCCTTTGCTCTTGAACGGAGGCTGTATGCATCACGACAATGGCATATTGGGAGCAAAAGCTTTTGATGCAGCTGAGGCACGCAGGGTTCAATTGATGAAAGAGGCAGGGTTTAATGCCGTGCGCACTTCGCACAATGCGCCTTCGGAGGCGTTCTTGTATGAATGCGACCGACAAGGTCTGCTTGTCGTTGACGAGGCTTTTGACGGTTGGCGTGATGCCAAAAACAAATACGACTACTCTGTGTTTTTCGACTCATGGTGGAAGAGCGATGTGGAGGCCATGGTATTGCGCGACCGTAACCACCCGTCCATTTTCTGTTGGAGCATAGGCAACGAGGTGATAGAGCGCAAGAAACTTGAGATACTTACCACGGCGAAGAGGCTTGTCGACCATGTGCATGCCATGGACCCATCGCGCCCCGTCACGTCGGGGTTGACCACGTGGGACAAGGAATGGGAGATATTCGACCCCTTGGCAGCAGTGCACGACATAGCGGGATATAACTACCAGATACATCGTGCTGAGTCGGACCACGAGCGTGTGCCTTCGCGCGTCATAATGCAGACAGAATCTTATCCCGGTGATGCTTTCAAGAACTGGGATATGCTGTGCAAGCATCCGTATATTATCGGCGACTTTGTGTGGACGGCGTTGGATTACTTGGGAGAAGGAGGTATAGGCCGTTTCTATTACAAAGGTGAGAGCGAAGGCGAACATCACGACCGCAACCAGTATCCTTGGCATGGAGGATATTGCGGAGATGTGGATATAACGGGGTGGAGAAAACCGATTTCGCATTATCGAGAGATGCTCTACAATACGGATAAGAAACTCTACATGGCGGTGCGCGAACCTGACGGCTATAATGGAGAGGTGAGGCTGACCACTTGGTCGGTATGGCCCACGTGGGAGAGTTGGAACTGGAAGGGGCACGAAGGAAAACCTATTGAGGTGGAGATATACTCGCATTACCCCAAGGTGCGACTTTATTTGAACGATAAATTGATAGGTGAGCGCCCCGCGGGCTACGCCGAGCAGTTTAAGGCCGTATATACCATCCCCTACGAGGCAGGAGTGTTGCGCGCCGAAGGGGTGGACAATGGAGGGAAGGTGCAGGAGTCCACTCTCCTGAAGACATCCGGGGAGCCCGCTGCCATACGCCTCACCACTCAAAGCAGAAGTATAAAAGCCGATGCTCAAGACCTGGCTTTTGTAATTGTTGAGGTGGTAGATAAATATGGAAATGTGGTGCCGGATGCCACCAACGAGATAGAGTTCTCAATCCGGGGCGCCGGAAGGTTGGAGGCAACAGGCAGTGCCGATTTGAAAGACAGCAAGGCTTATACGTCTCCTGTCCGCAAGGTATGGAAGGGACGCGCCATGGCCGTTATCAGAAGCACAAAGCAGAGTGGCAAGGTTACATTGAAGGCCACATCGAAGGGCCTTCCCTCGGCATCCATACAAATCAAGACTAAAAAATAGATATCTAAGATGATACAAAACGAAAGAGAAATACGGCACGAACATGTGCTGGAGGCTGTTCGTCAGATGATGACGGCAGCCCGTACGGCTCCCAAAGGAAAGGGAATAGACGTTATTGAGATAGCGATGGTAACCGACCAGGATATCCGGCTCTTGTCCGATGAGATGCTGAAGGTGGCTGCCGAGACGGGGATGAAGTTCTTCTTGCGTGATGCGGAGAACATCCTGAGTGCCGAGGCTGTTGTGTTGCTCGGTACGCGCCAGAGGGTACAGGGCTTGAACTGCGCACATTGCGGCTTTGCTACCTGCGGAGAGAAGCCCTTGGAGGTGCCCTGCGCCATCAACTCGGTGGATTTGGGGATTGCCATAGGCTCGGCTTGTGCCACTGCCTCAGATTTGAGGCTGGATACGCGTGTGATGTTTAGCGCCGGGATGGCTGCCCAACGCCTGGGGTGGCTGGGCAAGGAGAGCAAGTGCGTCATGGCTATTCCCGTCAGCGCCTCATCGAAGAACCCCTTCTTCGACCGCAAGCCCAAGGAAAATCACTAAACCAAGATATATGGCTAAGACAAAAACAGTGTACGTATGTTCCAACTGCGGGGCAGACTCTCCAAAATGGATTGGCAAGTGCCCGAGTTGCGGCGAGTGGAACACCTATGTGGAAGAGGTTGTGGCCACCAAAGAGCCTGCGGCAAAGCGCCTCATCCCGGGTCTGACGGAGACGGGGACGGTTCGTCCGGTACTGCTTCGCGACATCACTACGGAGGAAGAGACGAGGATAGACCTAAAGGATAAGGAACTCAACCGCGTGTTGGGTGGAGGCTTGGTGAAAGGCTCGCTGGTGCTGATAGGCGGCGAGCCGGGTATAGGCAAGTCAACATTGGTGTTGCAGACTGTTCTTCGGCTGACAGGGTTGAAGACCTTGTATGTGTCGGGCGAGGAGAGTGTGCGCCAGCTGAAGCTCCGTGCCGACCGCATTGCCCACGACAATCCCGAGTGTTTTATTCTTAGCGAGACTAATCTGGAGCAGATTTTTGTTCATGCGCGCAACGTGCAGCCCGACCTGCTGATAATAGACTCCATTCAGACAATCTTTACGGAGATGGTGGAATCTTCTCCGGGAAGTGTGTCGCAGGTGCGCGAGTGCAGTGCAGCCATTCTGAAGTATGCCAAGGAGAGCGGCGTGCCCGTATTGTTGATTGGACATATAAATAAGGAAGGGAGCATAGCCGGACCAAAGGTTTTGGAACATATCGTTGATACGGTTCTTCAGTTTGAGGGCGACCAGCATTATATGTACCGCATCCTTAGAAGCATAAAGAATCGTTTTGGCAGCACGGCAGAGTTGGGCATCTACGAGATGCGCCAGTCGGGGTTGCGCGAGGTGAGCAATCCTTCGGAATTGTTGCTTACGCAGAACCATGAGGGGCTGAGCGGTGTGGCTATTGCTGCAGCCATTGAAGGCATCCGTCCTTTCCTCATAGAAACGCAGGCATTGGTCAGCTCGGCTGTCTACGGCACTCCGCAGCGCAGTGCAACGGGGTTCGATATTAGGAGGATGAATATGCTCCTGGCCGTGTTGGAGAAGCGTGCGGGATTCAAGCTGGTGCAGAAGGATGTCTTCCTAAATATAGCGGGCGGACTGAGGGTCAACGACCCGGCAATCGACTTGGCCGTTATAAGTGCAATACTTTCGTCGAGTCTCGACATAAGCATCGAGCCCGGGGTATGTATGTGTGGCGAGGTGGGGCTCTCGGGAGAGATTCGTCCGGTCAACCGCATAGAGCAACGTATCCTTGAGGCTGAGAAGTTGGGTTTCTCGGCTATCATTATCCCACACAATAACCTGAAAGGGTTCGACACGGCGAAATGCAAGATAGAGATTATACAAGTAAGGAAGGTGGAAGAAGCGTTCCGCAGGTTGTTCGGCTAAGAAATAAGTAGAGAGAGACAATGATAAAGGAACTACAACTCCGTCTTTTGCCTGAAGAAGCATCAAGTGAGCAGTCGCTTAAACGGGTGGCAGCTCTTAAGACGGGTGCCGACATAAAAGAGATACATTCGGTGAGGGTGCTGAAGCGCTCCATCGATGCCCGTCAGCGTACTATATATATAAATGTAAAGCTGCGTGTCTTCATCAATGAAGAACCGGACGGGCCGGAGTACCGGTCGGTGGAATATCGGGATGTGTCTGAAGGGAAACCAGTGGTGGTGGTGGGTGCCGGCCCCGGAGGATTGTTTGCTGCCCTTCGCCTCATTGAGCTGGGCCTGCGTCCCATAGTCATAGAGAGAGGAAAGAATGTGCACGAGCGCAAGAAGGATATTGCCCTTATCAGTCGCGAGCATGCTGTGAACGGCGAATCGAACTACAGCTTTGGCGAAGGCGGTGCGGGAGCTTATTCTGATGGAAAGCTGTATACCCGCAGCAAGAAACGCGGGTCGGTGGACAAGATACTCAACGTGTTCTGCCAGCATGGGGCAAGCCCGTCCATCCTGGTGGATGCCCATCCGCATATCGGGACCGACAAGCTGCCTCGCGTGATAGAGAACATCCGTGAGCAGATTATCCGTTGTGGCGGGGAGGTTCATTTCGAGACCCGCATGGATGCCCTTATCATCGAGAAGGGAGAGGTGATAGGGGTGGAGACCGCTGCGGGCGAGAGTTTCCGCGGTCCGGTTATCTTGGCTACGGGTCATTCTGCCCGTGATGTCTATCGCTATCTTTACGAGAAGCAGATTCAAATCGAGGCAAAAGGCATTGCCGTTGGTGTGCGACTGGAGCATCCCGCGGAGTTGATAGATAGGATACAATATCATAGTAAGGAGGGAAGGGGGAGATATCTCCCGGCAGCCGAATACAGCTTCGTGACCCAGGTGGGCGGACGAGGGGTTTATTCCTTCTGTATGTGCCCCGGGGGATTTGTTGTGCCGGCGGCAAGTGGTCCACGGCAGGTGGTTGTCAACGGTATGTCGCCTTCCAAGCGCGATTCCCGTTGGTCTAATTCCGGTATGGTGGTAGAGATTCACCCCGAGGACTATCCCGCTCTGATGGAGCATGAGGAGAAGAAGGTGCCGGGCGATTCGCCATTGGCGCTCATGGATTTTCAAGAGAGACTGGAGGAAGTGTGCTGGCTGAACGGTGGTATGCGTCAAACGGCGCCGGCTCAGCGTATGAATGACTTTGTGAGCAAACGAAACTCGTCCACTCTCCCGGCTTCTTCTTATACGCCGGGTCTGCTTGCTTCGCCGCTCCACTTCTGGATGCCCGAGTTTGTGACCTCGCGTCTAAGGGAAGGGTTCCGCCATTTCGGGAGGGCGTCGAAGGGGTTTCTTACCAATGAGGCCGTGATGATAGGAGTGGAGACGCGTACCTCGTCGCCCGTTCGTATCCTTCGCGAGAATGACACATACCAGCATGTAACCGTTAAGGGCTTGTTTCCTTGCGGAGAAGGGGCAGGCTATGCGGGAGGTATTGTGTCGGCGGCAATAGACGGGGAACGTTGTGCCGAAGGTGCTGCCGCATGGCTGGGAGTGGAAGTGTCTCCCTCGGGAATGTAAACGCCGCACTTTTTATTGATAGGAAATACACCTCGTCAGGGTTGGTTTTGTCAACAATTTCGGGGTTTTGCTTTCAAAATTGTAATATAATACATACTTTAGCCGTCTATTTTTGGAGAACTAACAATAACATAATATTAAAAGGAGATTGAAATGAAGAAGCACAATTTTTATGCTGGGCCGTCCATCTTGAGTGAATACACTATCAAGAACGCCGAGGCGGCTGTTGAGAATTTCGCAGGTACAGGGTTATCTATTCTTGAAATATCCCACAGAAGTAAGGAGTTTGTTGCTGTAAATGATGAGGCCAGAGCGCTAATCAAGGAGTTGTTGGATGTGCCCGCCGGCTACGAAGTTGTATTCTTGGGTGGTGGTGCCAGCATGCAGTTCTGCATGGTGCCGTTCAATTTGTTGAACAAAAAGGCCTCTTATCTGGATACCGGTACGTGGGCATCCAACGCCATCAAGGAAGCCAAGCTGTTTGGCGAAGTTGACGTTGTTGCCTCTTCCAAGGAAGCTAACTACACATATATCCCCAAGGACTATAAGGTAGCAGAGGATTCGGAATATTTCCACTTCACTTCCAACAATACCATCTACGGAACAGAGATGCGCTACGACCCGGATTTGAGGGTTCGTTTGGTATCCGACATGTCGTCTGACATATTCTCTCGTCCGGTTGATGTATCCAAGTACGACATTATCTACGCCGGTGCACAGAAGAACCTGGCGCCTGCCGGTGTAACGCTTGCCATCGTGCGTGTGGATGCTCTGGGCCATGTCGACCGTGCCATCCCTACGATGCTTAACTACAATACTCATATCAAGAAGGATTCTATGTTCAACACTCCTCCTGTGTTCCCCATCTACGCTGCGCTGCAGACCTTGAAGTGGTATAAGGAGCTGGGTGGTATCTCTGTTATCGAGAAGATGAACCTCGAGAAGGCTGCCATCTTGTACGACGAAATCGACAGAAACAAATTGTTCAGAGGCACTGTTGCCGCAGAGGACCGTTCCATCATGAATGTTTGCTTTGTTATGAACGACGAATATAAGGAGCTGGAGGACGAGTTCAATAAGTTCGCTTCTGCAGCAGGTATGGTTGGTATCAAGGGCCACCGTTCTGTCGGTGGGTTCCGTGCTTCTCTCTACAACGCCCTGCCCAAGAGCAGCGTTGAAGCTTTGGTTGCTACAATGAAAGAATTCGAAAAACTCCATTAAGCCATGACAAAAGTATTGGTTGCTACAGACAAGCCGTTTGCTGCCACAGCGGTGAACGGCATTCGCGAGGTGATAGAAGGTGCCGGCTATGAGTTGGCGCTCCTCGAGAAGTATGGTGAGAAGAGCAAACTGTTGGATGCTGTGAAGGATGCCGATGCGGTAATCATCCGCAGCGACGTTGTGGATGCTCAGGTGTTGGATGCAGCAAAGGCGCTGAAGATTGTGGTTCGTGCAGGTGCGGGCTACGACAATGTGGACCTTGCTTCTGCCACGGCGCACAATGTTTGCGTCATGAACACTCCGGGTCAGAACTCCAATGCCGTTGCCGAGCTGGTGTTCGGTCTCCTGGTGTATGCCGTGCGTAACTTCTACAACGGCACTTCCGGTACGGAGCTGAAGGGAAAGAAGCTGGGTATCCTGGCTTACGGTAATGTGGGACGCAATGTGGCTCGCATAGCCAAGGGCTTTGGCATGGATGTATATGCCTACGATGCTTTCTGCCCCGCAGAGGTGATAGAGAAAGACGGCGTGAAGGTCGTGGCTTCCACTGCGGACTTGTTTAAGTCTTGCCAGATTGTTTCTCTGCATATCCCGGCAACAGCCGAGACTAAGGGGTCTATCAACTTCGAGCTGATGAACTCGATGCCCAAGGGTGCCATCCTTATTAATACGGCACGTAAGGAAGTTATCTGTGAGGCAGGGCTGACAAAGATGATGGAAGAACGTCCGGACTTCAAGTATATCACCGACATCAAGCCGGAGGTGGATGCCGACCTGGCTGAATCGTACCCCGGCCGTTATTTCGGTACGCCGAAGAAGATGGGTGCACAGACTGCCGAGGCCAATATCAATGCCGGTATTGCTGCTGCAAAACAGATTGTGGACTTCCTCAAAAACGGTAACGAGAAATTCAGAGTAAACAAGTAATCCCTTCCTCATATGGCAAAGATAAAACCATTCAAAGGTATCCGTCCGCCGAAGGAGCTGATAAAGGAGGTGGCGTCGCGTCCTTACGACGTGCTCAACTCTGAAGAAGCACGCCGGGAGGCCAAGGGCAACGAGAAGTCGCTCTATCATATCATCAAGCCGGAGATTGACTTCCCTGTGGGCACCGACGAGCACGACCCTGCCGTCTACGAGAAGGCTGCGGAGAACTTCCGTAAGTTTCAGGACAAGGGTTGGCTGGTGCAGGATGATAAGGAGCTCTATTATGTGTATGCCCAGACAATGAATCACCATACACAGTATGGCTTGGTTGTTTGTGCCTACGTCGACGATTATCTGAAAGGGAACATCAAGAAGCATGAGTTGACCCGCCGCGACAAGGAGGAGGACCGCATGAAGCATGTCCGCGTCAACAATGCCAATATCGAGCCCGTCTTCTTTGCTTATCCCGACAATGCGGAGCTGGATGCCATAGTGAAGAAATATACCTCACGCACTCCGGAGTACGACTTTGTTGCCGAGCAGGACGGCTTTGGGCATACTTTCTGGATTATCGACGACGATAACGACATTGCCCGCATCACCGAACTGTTTGCTAAGATACCCTCGCTCTATATTGCCGACGGGCATCACCGCTCGGCTGCCGCTGCCTTGGTGGGTGCCGAGAAGGCAAAGCAGAATCCCAACCATCGTGGCGACGAGGAGTATAACTACTTCATGGCAGTATGCTTCCCCGCAAGCCAGCTGACGATTATCGACTACAACCGCGTGGTGAAGGACCTCAACGGATTGTCCGATGAGGAGTTTCTCAAGAAGTTGGCTCTCCACTTCATGGTGGAGGACAAGGGCACGGAGATATACAAGCCGGCAGCGCTTCACAACTTCTCGCTCTATCTGGGCGGCAAGTGGTATTCCCTAACGGCCAAGCCGGGGACCTACAACGACCAAGACCCTATCGGCGTGTTGGATGTTACCATCTCTTCGAACCTTATCTTGGACGAGATATTGGGCATCAAAGACCTGCGCTCGGACAAGCGTATCGACTTTGTAGGTGGTATACGTGGTCTCGGCGAGCTGAAACGGCGCGTCGACAGTGGCGAGATGAAGGTGGCCCTGGCTCTCTATCCCGTTACCATGAAGCAGCTGATGGACATTGCCGACACGGGCAACATCATGCCTCCAAAGACTACATGGTTTGAGCCCAAACTTCGTTCAGGGCTTGTCATACATAAGTTGGTGTAAGAAAAGAAAGGGTCTGCCGTGGGTGTGGCAGACCTCTTAGCTAAGAATGCGAGGGCGTTTGGCAAAGGTGAGCCAAACGCCCTCGTTGTAGTTATTGCCTCGTGCAAATGGTGTAATAGCCAAGAGCGCGGCGCGACAGCCTCGTGCAGATGGTGCAATAGCCAAGAGCGCGGCGCGACAGCCTCGTGCAGATGGTGTAATAGCCAAGAGCGTGGCGCGACAGCCTCATGCAGATGGTGTAATAGCCAAGAGCGTGGCGCGACAGGTTCATGCAGATGGTGTAATATGTTAGAGCGTGGCGCGACAGCCTCATGCAGATGGTGAAAGTGCCCGGAGCGCGGCGCACTAGCTTCATGCACGTCGTGAAAGTGCTGTTTCTTCAAAGAAATTGCTTCATGCAGATGGTGCAAGAACCAAGAGCGCGGCGCACTAGCTTCATGCACGTCTTACATGAGGGTGTTTCTTCAAAGAAATAGGTTCTCGCAGGTTTGCATGAAGGTGTTTCTCCTAAGAAACAGCATCCCGCAGGATTGCATGAGGTCGTTTCGCGGGAGAAATAGCATCCCGCAGGTCTCACATGAAGGTATTTCGCCCGGGTTCTTGGGGAATGTGATGTGTGAGGCAAGGAGTGAGGGCTTACTTGCTGACCTTTTCCGTGAGGGGCTCTCCGCCATCCCGCGAGATGCCTCTCAGCTCTACGTACTCAACGCTCAGCGGATTGCTCTTGCTGCTCTTCACGTAGATGGATTGTAGGATGGCTGCCTTGCCGTTGATGGTTGTAGTGCATGCGTACTTGCCGTCCACAAGGCATATCTTCAGTGTCTTGCCCGCGTAGGCAGTGAGCGACACCTCGCTGCAGTCCTCACCCTCCGCCAATAGCTTGTAGCCGTAAGCCATCTTCTTCTGAAAATAGCTCAAGGCATTGGTCTCGCCCGGATGCTCCTCGCGGTTGACCCAATAGGCGTTGATGGGAAGGTGGGTGTCGAGCTTGCCGTCCTTGAGGTTGGCGTCGTAGCATACAAGGTTGCGGTTCAAGCTTCGCGATATGTAGAAGAGCCTCTCATTGGTGGGGTAGGTGTTCTCCTCCGGGTTGTCGGCAAGGGCATAGGTGGCAGCAAGAAGCAGCGCCATAAAAAACAACGCCGCCCGCCTTGCAAGGGGGATATCAAAATGCTTCATCTCTTTCATATTTGCGATGCCAGATAGTTCATGTATTTCTCGGCACCTTCCTTGTCGCCAGCCTCGGGGCTCCACGGCGCCATATTGCTCGGCTCAAGGGGTGCAAACGGTCCGGCTTTCACTTCGTAGACAACAGTATCGGGCTCCAAGACAATCAAGCTATGCCACACGCCCGGCTTAATCTCTGCCCCGTAGGCTCCCGCCTTGGGGTCGAGAATCATCTTCTCCGTGATGTTGCCCTCGTTGTCGAACGTGAACACTGCCACCCTTCCGCGCAGGAGCAAGAACATCTCGTCCTTATCGGGGTTGAGATGTCTGTGGGGGCGGATATAACTACCCGGCTCCATCGCATTCAGCAGGCGGTTCACTGCGTCGTTGGTGCTCTCATGAAAGTTGTAGTTCATACGTAGGCGGGGCGAAAGCTTTGCCCTCCCACTTGTCTCGTCAAGCAGAGTGGTGTCTATAATCTTCATCTTGCAATAAAATCACGGTGCGATAAAAAGGGAGACCGGTTTTACAACCAATCTCCCCCAAATGTCAAAATCTTATTTAATTGCTAGTATTGTCTTTCCAACAACCATGCATCCTGGAAGTCGGGCGCATATTTGGCTTTGATGGCATCGCGGCTGTCCGCTGCATCAGCCTTGTCGTTGAAACTGGCAACAATCACACGCAACATACCCTGAGCGTTCTCGCCCAATACAGCGTGATAACCCTCGTTTTCCATACGCTTCTTCAAAGAGTAAGCGTTTGTCTTGTTCTTGAAACTACCGATAACAACGCTGTAGCGTTTCAATCGGCTTGCATCTTCACCCTGAGCTGCGCTGATTCTCTCAGAACGCGTAGATGCCGAAGAAGTACGCGGCTTGGAAACCGGTGCTGCCTCCTCTACATCCTCTTCGTCTTGTTCCTCAGCTTCAACAGGAGCTGTCGACTTCTTTTCTTTGGCCTGTTCGTAAGCAGCCTTGTAAGCACTCTGTTTAGGTTTACATGAGCCAAATGCTAAAACCATACATATAGCGGCTCCAAATAACCAAATCTTGTTCATATCCGTTTAGTTCTTTAAGTTATATGCGCAAAGGTATGAATAAATTTTACTAATTTCGCATACAAAACATAATATATCACACAAAGCATATGAATAAATTTATCGCGATAATGGTTATGGCAATATCCGTAATGAACAGTGGTTGCAATCAGCAGACGGAAAAGGCAGAAGACGCAAAGCCCGTCATCGGGCCTTCGGAGATAAAAATAGCTGACGGAAGGATGACCCCCGAAGCCCTTTGGGCAATGGGCCGCATCGGCGGGATGAATGTCTCGCCCGACGGACAAAAGGTGGTCTACACCGTGGCATACTACAGCGTGCCGCTCAACAGCAGCAACCGGGAGGTGTTTGTGATGAATGCCGATGGCTCCGACAACAAGCAGATAACCCATACACCCTTCTCTGAGAACGAGGCAACATGGATAAAGGGAGGCACAAAGATTGCTTTCCTCTCGGGCGAGAGCGGCAGCAGCCAGCTGTGGGAGATGAACCCCGACGGCACAGGGCGCAGACAGCTCTCGGATTATGATGGCGACATCGAAGGGTTTGCTTTCTCGCCCGACGAAAAGAAGGTGCTGTTTATCTCTCAGGTGAAGACAGTGCCGAGCACGCAGGATAAGTATCCCGACTTGGACAAGGCGACGGGCGTTATTGTAACGGACCTTATGTATAAGCATTGGGACGAATGGGTGACAACTGCTCCGCATCCCTTTGTGGCAGACTTCAACGGGGATAAGGTGGGTAGCCCCACGGATTTGATGGAGGGCGAGCCTTATGAATCGCCGATGAAGCCTTTCGGCGGCATCGAACAGCTGGCATGGAACACTACCTCCGACAAGATTGCATATACCTGCCGCAAGAAGACGGGGAAGGAGTATGCCATCTCCACCAACTCCGATATCTACGTGTACGACCTGAATACCCGCAAGACCACCAACATAAGCGAAGGGATGATGGGCTACGACACCAATCCCAAGTATTCGCCCGACGGCAAGTATATAGCTTGGCAGAGCATGGAGCGCGACGGCTACGAAGCAGACCAAAACCGCTTGATGGTTATGAACCTCGAGACGGGAGAGAAGACTTTCGTGAGCAAGGAGTTCGACTCTAATGTCGACGAGTTCTGCTGGAGCGCCGATGCTCAGTCGCTCTTCTTCGTTGGTGTATGGCATGGCGAAACGCATATATACAAGGTTGGCATCACAGGCGGCAAGCCCACGCAACTCACCACCGGCATGTATGACTACAACGCCGTTGCTCTCTTGGGCGGAAACAAACTGATAGCAAAGCGTCACTCCATGAGTATGGGCGACGAGATATATTCCATCGACCTTGCCGAGGGTAATAAGGTGGCTCAGCTTACCAACGAAAACAAACCTATCTACGACCAACTGGAGATGGGACGGGTGGAAGAGCGCTGGATGACAACAACCGACGGCAAGCAGATGCTTACCTGGGTAATCTATCCCCCGCAGTTCGACCCCAAGAAGAAGTACCCGACCCTTTTGTTCTGCGAAGGCGGTCCGCAGAGTCCGGTCAGCCAGTTCTGGTCCTATAGGTGGAACTTCCAGATTATGGCAGCCAACGACTATATCATTGTGGCGCCCAACCGTCGCGGTCTCCCGGGCTTCGGCATGGAGTGGAACGAAGAGGTGAGTGGCGACTACGGCGGCCAGTGCATGAAAGACTACCTCACGGCTATCGACGAGATGGCAAAGGAGGAGTATGTCGACAGCGACAGACTGGGATGCGTGGGTGCCAGCTTCGGCGGCTTCTCAGTATATTGGCTGGCGGGTCATCACGACAAACGCTTCAAGGCATTCATTGCTCACGACGGCATCTTCAACATAGAGATGCAATACCTGGAGACTGAAGAGATGTGGTTTGCCAACTGGGATATGGGCGGCGCCTATTGGGAGAAAAACAACCCGGTGGCCCAACGTACGTTCTCCAACTCGCCGCACCGCTTTGTTGACAAGTGGGATACCCCGATACTCTGCATCCATGGCGAGAAGGACTACCGCATACTTGCCGGTCAGGGCATGGCTGCCTTCAATGCTGCCGTGCTTCGTGGCGTGCCTGCCGAACTCTTGATATATCCGGATGAGAACCACTGGGTGCTGAAGCCGCAGAACGGCGTGCTTTGGCAGCGTACCTTCTTCGAGTGGTTGGATAAGTGGCTGAAGAAATAAAGGGCTATCCCTTTGTGGTGTTACCCAAAGTAAGCCGGTTGAATCTTCTCCAAAGAAGTACCCCGAGGGTCGTAAGGCTTATGGGGAAGCCGCACCACACGCCCAATGCACCCCATCCGAGTGTAAACCCGCAGAGATAACCTATGGGCAGAGCCAAGCCGAAGTGGCAGAAGACGGCGCAGTAGGTCATATACTTCACGTCGGCTATGCCCCTGAGGGCGTTGGCAAAGAGAATCTGCAGCCCGTCGCCAAACTGATAAACGGCGATGGGCCACGACATAACTGCCACCAACGCCACCACATTCTCTTCCGGGGTGAACAGATATCCCAGATACTTGTGTGACGCGAAGAGGAACAACACGAAGAGAAGGGCAACACACATAATCAGATGCAGGCCCGAGAAGGATGCCCTCCGGATGCTGAGCCGGTCGCCACTCCCTTTAAACATACTGACGCGAATGGTGACGGCTGCCGCTATCCCGTAGTACACCATGAAGCCCAAGGTGGTGACCACGCAGGCTATCTGATGCGCCGCCAATGCTGTGCTGCCTATCCACCCCATCATGATGACGCTCAAACTAAACGAGGCCGTCTCGACCCCCATCAGCAGTCCCACAGGTAGACCTATATGCATCAGGCGGGAGAGGTTCATGCGGTTGATGACGCCAGTCTTGAACCCTGAGAGGAACGTCTTATACTTGTCTCTTTTGGCAAACAAGAGGCAGAAGACAACGAGGGAGAAGACGCGGCTGACGAGCGTGGAGATGCCGGCTCCTGTAAGCCCCAGCTCCGGGAATCCCCACTTGCCGTAGATAAGAAGGTAGTTGCCGATGATGTTCATAAGGTTTGCCCCCAGCAGTATCCACATCGGCGTGAGAGTGTCGGTTGTGCCGTCGCTAAACTGCTTGAAGGCATTGAACAGCATGACAAACACGATGGAAAACAATTGCAATAGGTAGTAGGGCACGATATACGGCATCAGCTCTTCGGGCTGCCTGAGTATGTCGATGTTGAAAAGAAGCAGAAGCATCACGATGCTTAGCAGTACGCCTACGATGAAGTTGAGAAAGAGACTGCTCTTGAGCATCTCGCCCACTTTATGATGGTCGCCCTTGGCAAACAGCTCGCCGATAATAGGCGTGAGCCCGTAGGAGAAACCCAACCCGAAGATAAAAGCCAGGTTGAAGAAGTTATTGACAAACGAGGCGGCAGCCAGCTCCACGGTGCTGTGGTGCCCCACCATGATATTGTCGGCAAACCCCACAATGATAACGCCCAGCTGCCCCATCATGATTGGGACACCCAGGCGTATCGTCTCTTTGTAATGTTTCTTGTATGCCGCGAGCAATGTCATTTATTAACAATCTTCATCTTCTTGATGGCAATGTTCTTCAGCGGGCGGTCTTCTTCGTTGGTCTCAACAAACTGAATCTTGTCGACCACCTTCATGCCGTCCACCACCTCGCCAAAGATGGTGTATTTGTTATCCAGATGCGGGGCGCCGCCTTCCAGCATATATGCCTCCCTCTCTTCGGGGGTGAACACACGGTTGTCGGTCTTCTCCATCTTGTCGAGCTCCATGCTTGTGAAGAACTTCCCGGTGACGATATAGAACTGGCTGGCTGAAGAAGCCCGCTCGGGGTTCTCGGCATCGTCGGTGCGGGCGGCACACAGCATGCCACGTTTGTGGAAATACTTGGGATAGACAATCTCGGCGGGGATGGTGTAGCCAAGGTCGCCATCGCCCAGGTGCTGGTCAATGGGTGCACCTTTGGAGTTGATGTCGCCCGCCTGTATCATGAACTGCTTGATGACACGGTGGAAAAGCAAGCCGTCGTAGCGGTGCTCGTTCACGAGCTTGATAAAATTGTCCCGATGCTGAGGTGTGTCGTCAAACAATCGCACCTTGATTTTTCCCATATCGGTATCAATAAGGACCATCGTCCCTGTCTTCTGAGCAAACGAAAGGGTGGACGACAACACTCCCCAGAGGAGCAAACTTAAAGCAAACAACTTCTTCATATTCATCTTCATTTTTGTTTTAGTTATTGGATACTGTGTGGAAGGGAACCCGTTTCTTTTAGAACAGCTTCTCGGGATATTCGCCGGCGTCAATCAGCGCTTGTATCTTGTCTACAACGTCCTGACGGTCCTCCGGGTAGGTCACGCCAAACCATTTGCTGGCGGTGTCAAGCACCTTTACCGTGGCAGTATTGCTGCGGATAAGCTGGTCTACCATCAGCGGGATGAAGAACTCGCTCTTGAGGTTCTCCATATTCCCGGGGTCGCTGAGGAATGTCTTGAAATATTCTTTGCTGTATGCGAAGTAGTCGGGGGTGAAGCCCCAGAAGTTCATGCTCACGGGGGTGTTCTCTTCTGTTGAGGTCCATTCGCCGTTGTCGTCGATATACTTCACTTCGCCATCCATGCGTTGTATCTTGGTGCGTTCAACCACGGAGGTAAGGAGCCCGCTGGGGTCGGTGCTGCAGATGCCGCGCGATACGGTGCCGCTTTCGCTCAATGTGTTGCCCACGCGAAACCCTACCATTGCGTAGGTGTTCTTTGAGCCTTCGGGGAGGGCAGAGAGAAACTTACCCATGACGCGGAAAGAGTCGCGGCCGTAGAAGTCGTCGCAGTTGATAACGGCAAACGGCTCTTTTATCACGTCGGCACCCATCATCACGGCGTGGTTTGTGCCCCACGGCTTTGTGCGCCCCTCGGGGCAGGTGAATCCTTCGGGCAGGTTGTCCAGAGCTTGGAACACCAGCTCGCAGGGGATATGCCCTTCGTATTTGGAAATGATTTTATCGCGGAAGTCTTGTTCAAAATCCTTACGGATAACAAACACCAACCGTCCGAAGCCCGATTGGATGGCGTCGTAGATGGAATAGTCCATGATTGTTTCGCCGCCAGGGCCCAGCCCGTCCAGTTGTTTCAATCCTCCGTAGCGGCTGCCCATGCCGGCAGCAAGCAGAAATAATGTAGGTTTCATAATCTGTGCGTTTTAATAAAGTCTTACGTAATGATACTTTCTATGGGAGACAAAGGTAGGGAAACATTTCCACACGTTTTCCCCCTTTTTTGGCGAAAACGGGAAGACGCCCGGGATGCTTGGTTTAATAAATTGCTTTACAAACAATTTCTCAGAGGCTTTGCCGCGCACAGGAGGGAAGGGCAAATTATTTTAGGAAATAAAAATATTACGTTGTTGTTGATATAATCCATATCTTCGTTGCCGAATCAGCTATATATAGCAAATGGAAATTTTTATAATTATCGGTCTTATCTTATTGAATGGTCTACTGTCGATGTCTGAAATTGCTTTGGTGTCTGCCCGCAAAACGCGGTTGGATATGGAGGCAAAGAAAGGAAACAAATCCGCTCAGACGGCATTGAACCTGGCAAACGAGCCTGACCGTTTTCTCTCTACTATTCAGATTGGAATCACGCTGATAGGAATCCTGACCGGTTTGTATTCGGGAGATGCTTTTGCTTCCGATTTGGCTGAGGTGGTGAGCCTCGTGCCGGGGCTTGAGCCGTATGCCTTGGGGCTGTCGAAGGCAGCAATAGTCATAGTTGTTACATACCTTACGCTAATCATGGGCGAGCTGGTGCCCAAGCGCATCGGCATGGGATATTCCGAGAGGGTGTCGATGGTGGTTGCCAAGCCGATGAACCTGCTTTCGAAGCTGGCGTCGCCGTTTGTGTGGTTGCTCTCCAAGAGCACGGCGCTGGTGATAAAAATCGCGGGGATAAAGAATGGCGAGGCTACGAAGGTGACGGAAGAAGAAATCAAGGCCGTGGTGAAGGAAGGCTTCGCCGGCGGAGAGGTGCAGGAGGTGGAGCAAGACATTGTGGAGCGAGTGTTCAACCTTGGCGACCGCAATGTGGGCTCAATCATGACGCACCGTAGCGATTTGGTTTGGCTCGACCTCACCGACAGCAACGAACAGATACGCGAGAAGGTGCAAGAGAACCTCTTCAATATCTACCCTGTGGCATCCGAGGAGTTCGACAACTTCAAGGGGGTTGTCTACCTCAAGGATTTGTTCGGACGGATTGACGAGCCGGACTTCTCACTCGAGCAGGTGGTACGCCCGCCGCAGTATCTGCCGGAGAACCAGAGCGTGTATAATGCCCTCGAGCAGTTCAAGCAGGCACGCGTGAAATATGGCATCGTGACGGATGAGTTCGGATGCATCCAAGGTATCGTTACCTTGAAAGACATCATGGAGGGCTTGATTGGTCAGGTGCCCGAAGCAGGCGAGGAGGCAGAGATTACGGAGCGTTCCGACGGCACATGGCTGGTGGACGGGCAGTATAGCTTCTACGACTTCCTCGAGTATTTCAACCTTGAGGATTTGTATGCCGAGCACGACTATAACACCCTTAGCGGTTTGATTCTTGAAATCCTTGAACGCGTACCTAAGACGGGCGAGACCCTTACGTGGCTCAACTTCCAGTTCGAGATAGTGGATATGGACGGTGCCCGCATCGACAAGGTGCTTGTCAAGAAACTCTCCTAAAAAAGTAAACGAATGAATCCAAGCGAAGAAGCACCCCGGGGGCAACAGAGGCGTTGCCGGTGGTGCAACCTTGGCAATCCGCTCTACGTGGACTATCACGATAGGGAATGGGGCGTGAGGGTGCACGAGGATGGGAAGCTGTTCGAGATGCTGCTTTTGGAGAGCTTTCAGGCGGGGCTCTCGTGGGAATGCATATTGAACAAGCGCGAGGCATTCCGCTTGGCTTTCGACGGCTTCGATTATAAGAAGGTGGCAGAGTATGACGACGAACGGATGGAGGCCCTTAGAGGAAACAAAGGCATAGTGAGAAACCGCCTCAAGATTGCCGCCGCAGTGAACAACGCAAAGGTGTTTATGAAGATTCAAGGCGAGTTCGGCTCGTTCGATAAGTATATCTGGGGCTTCACCAAGGGGGAAACAATACGGGAGTGCGGCAAGGCCAGGTCGCCACTTTCGGATGCCATCTCCGAAGACCTGCGCCGAAGGGGCATGAAGTTCGTTGGCTCAACCATCATATACGCCTACCTCCAAGCCATCGGCATCATCTATTCGCACGACGAAGGATGCTTCCTTTATAATAAAACATTACAACACCAACACGTATGAAGACTGAATGGGAGAAGATGCAAGAGGGCGAAGTCTACAACGACTTCGACCGCGACTTGTTTAACCGCAGGGTGGAGGCCAAGAAGCTGTTCCGCCGATACAACAAGACCGACGATAGCGAGACCAGTGAGCGCGACTCCATCCTTCGGCAGCTTTTCAAGTCGGTGGGCAAGAACCTGTGGATTGAGCCCGACTTCCGTTGCGAGTTTGGCAAGAACATCTCTATCGGCAACGATGTGTATATCAACTTTGGCTGCGTGATACTCGACTGCGGGGAGGTGAGCATAGGCAACGAGGTGCTCATTGGTCCCAACGTGGGGCTCTATGATGCCAACCACGCGCTTGATGCCCGGGAACGCATGGACGGAGCCCTCATCCCCGGTAAT
The DNA here is from genome assembly GCA_963629885.1 of Anaerobutyricum sp. Taxonomy (GTDB): domain Bacteria; phylum Bacteroidota; class Bacteroidia; order Bacteroidales; family Tannerellaceae; genus Parabacteroides. The sequence continues at coordinate 5,784 of CAVGKO010000005.1, read as the reverse complement.
ATCCGTATAGGCAACCGCGTATGGATAGGAGGGGGCACCATTATTCTTCCCAACGTCACCATTGGCGACGACACAGTTATCGGGGCAGGGAGCATCGTGACTCATTCCATCCCCTCCGGCGTGGTGGCTGTAGGTAACCCCTGCCGCGTGCTGCGCGAAATCACCAAAGAAGACAAGTTGGGCTACAAAAACATCAGCGCCACGCGCTGAGAGAAGATTCAATCGTCAAAGCCTTCCGCGGCTCGCGCTGAAGCAAGATTCAATCGTCAAAGCCTTCCGCGGCTCGCGCTGAAGCTGGAAACACTGTCTTTTTCTTTCCGCGCCGCGCGCTGAAGCAAGAATCAAGCGTCAAAAGCTTCCGCGCCACGCGCTGAGGCCGGAAACACTGTCTTTTTCTTTCCGCGCCGCGCGCTGGAGAAATAAACACTGTTCCCGTTGTTCCGCGCCACGCGCTGAGGCAGGAAACACTGTTTCTTGTTTCCGCGCCGCGCGCTGGAGAAATAAACACTGTTCTCGTCCTCCTCTCTCATCCCTTATATCTTATCGAAGGCTTGCTCGAGGTCGGCAAGGATGTCGTCGATATGCTCCACCCCGATGGATAGGCGGATGGTGGTGGGGGTGATGTGTTGCGAGGCCAACTCCTCCCGGGTTAGCTGCGAGTGGGTGGTGCTGGCGGGATGTATCACAAGGCTCTTCACATCAGCCACGTTGGCAAGCAGGGAGAATATCTTCAGCGAGTCGATAAACTTCCAAGCATCCTCCTTCGTGCCCTTAATCTCGAACGTAAATATGGAGGCAGCCCCCTGGGGAAAGTACTTTTGATACAACGCATGGTTGGGATGTGAGGGCAGCGAGGGGTGCGACACGCTCTTCACCTTGGGGTGCCTTGACAGGTAGCTCACCACCTTGAGGGCATTCTCCACATGCCGCTCGATGCGCAGCGGCAACGACTCTACCCCTTGCAGCAGTATCCACGCATTGAAAGGACTGATGGTGGCTCCCGTGTCGCGCAGCAATACGGCACGGATGCGGGTCACAAACGCTGCCTTTCCCGCCACGTCGGCAAACACTGCGCCGTGATACGAGGCATCGCTCTTGGCAAGGGTGGGATACTTGTCGGCATTGGCCTTGAAGTCGAACGTCCCGCCGTCCACAATCACTCCCCCAAGGCTGGAGCCGTGACCGCCAATAAACTTGGTAGCAGAGTGAACCACCACGTCTGCTCCGTGCTCAATGGGGCGGATAAGGAGGGGGGCAAAGGTGTTGTCCACTATCAACAGCGTATGATGGCGGTGCGCCACCTCGGCAATGGCATCGATGTCTGCCACGTCGGAGTTGGGATTGCCCAAGGTCTCGATATACACTGCCTTGGTGTTGGGCCTTATGGCTGCCTCAAGGGCCTCAGGGTCGTTGCAATTCACAATGTCATAGCTCACGCCCCGGTTGGTCAGCGTATGGGTGATGAGGTTGAAGGTGCCGCCATAGAGGTTGTCGGCAGCCACGATATGGTCGCCACAGTTGGCAATATTCTCCAAGGCATAGGTCACGGCTGCTGCCCCCGAAGCCACTGCCAGCCCGGCCACGCCTCCTTCAAGGGCGGCAACTCTCTCCTCAAACACCCCCTGGGTGGAGTTGGTCAGTCGCCCGTAGATATTCCCTGCGTCGCGCAGCCCAAAGCGGTCTGCCGCATGTTGGGAGTTGTGGAACACATACGAAGTGGTCTGATAGATGGGCACTGCGCGCGAATCCGTAGCGATATCTGCCGTTTCTTGTCCTACATGAAGTGCCAAAGTCTCGAGATGAAGTTTTCTTTCTGTCATAGCAATTAAGTTTTAGTTGATTTTTCTGATGCAAAGCAACGGCGCCCGCGAAATCCGGCAAAACTCCTTCCAACATTTGGTGATATCCACTATTTTTGCGCCATTCATCAGAATAATATTCCAAAAACACCTGTGCTATGAATAGGAAAACAGAATCATATGAGTTGGACGAAAAAGATATCCTCCTTCTCAAGGCGCTGCAAGAGAACGCGCGGCTTACCAACAAAGAGCTCGCCGCCAAGGTGCACCTCTCCACAACGCCCACCTTTGAGAGGGTGAAACGCCTCGAGCAGCTTGGCTTCATCAAGCAATATGCCACCATCCTGGATGCCGGGAAGCTCAACAAGGGGTTCGCGGTGTTCCTCTCCATCAAGCTCAAGACTGTCAACAGCGAGTGTGCCCGCGAATTCACTGAGCTGGTGAATGCCGTCCCCGAAGTGACGGAGTGCTACAATATCTCGGGTGGCTTCGACTACCTCCTACGTGTACAAGCACCCGACATGAAGTACTACCAGCAGTTCCTTCTCAACGTGATTGGCCACCACGAGAACATCGCCACCCTAATGAGCACCTTCGTGATGGAAGAAATAAAACACCAATACAGCGTAAGCGTGTAGCTTTTTTTATAGTATGGATGATTGTAGCTTCTGCTCAAACATATCCGTTTCGCGCTTGGCTATGCCCAGCTTTATGGCCAGCGACTTCCATTGCCCACAGGCGAGAACAACATCTTCGATGATTCTCTCTGCATCGCCTCGGCTTATCATATATTCCCCGGAAGAATCCAAAAGAATTTGCAAATTGGATTCGTTGGTGGTGGAGTTGATGAGGAGGCCCTGATGGTCGTTCAGCGTGGGGTTCATGTCGTAGGCGGGAGAGAGGTTCCAACCTTGTGGCGAAAGAAGAAAGCCATGATTGCGGAAATGGTCGTCGGTGTTGCGCACAGCAATGTTGAATGCCACGCGACGATACAACTCGTGAAGATTCTCCTTCACATGGCAACAATTCTGAAGAATGAAATCCACAATGTCGAGATACCCGTTGCCGCTTTGGGCATCACAACCGTCGGTGAGCCCCAGTAGGGTCATGGCCGAAGCAAAGTGTATGCGCCTCAGGTCATGGGTGCGGTCGAAACGGCGGGAAAGCAGGGTGTGATATTTCTCCCCGGTATTGATAACGCGGGTAGTGGCTGCGTTGATGCCTGCTTTCTGCGCCAACAGATGGCAGAGATGTTCCCAAATGGCAACGTCGTAGTCATCCTTACGCGATGGAAACTTTGCAACATAAAGCCCTCCCTCTTCGTCCGCTACAGCAGCCTTTGGACGTGCCCCACCAAGGGACGTTCCCGGATGCACCAGCTGCTGTATCCATTTCTTCTCGGGCAAGATGTTGGCATCTTCGCAACGCTCAATTTCACGGCTGGCAGCTATCAACGAGCGTATATCTGTCAGAGGAGGGATGCGCAAAACCTCTTCGCTGTTGATAAAAACATCCCCCTTCTTACGACTGAAGCGAAATCCACCCATACGCGATATATCATCAATGCCCAAGAGGTAGTCGAAGGATGAGAGATGCTTCATTGGTCTATGCTCTTCCGTTGCCAATATCTGCTCACGACGGTTGAGCAGGGTGCGGCCCCAGCGGTCGGGCAAGGCATCACTGAAACACCCGAAGATGTCGTGCCCCGATTGTGTGTATTGCCCGCCGGGATAGTTGTTGATGTCGGCACTGAGCATGATGTTTCCATACGCACGAAGCCAATCGTTGTCGAAGGAAAATGAATACGTATCGGAACCACGTAGCGACTCATAGCCCAGCTCGCCAACAAGGGTCGGCGCTTTCAGCCAATCGAAATCGGCATAAACATATAGTGTCTCCATAAAGTTATCCCTTCTTTGATGCGCGTTCGCGGTTTTTTATCAGTGAGAGGTCCTGGAGGGCATGACCCATTTCATCTTTTTGGGCAAGGAGAAGGATGTCGTCGTCCAGCTGGAGGGCATACAGCACACGTAGGTATATCCCGATGGCAACCGTTGGGGCTCCCTTCTCTATTCTTGAGACTGTGAGCGACGAACAGGTGGCGCGCTCTGCCACTTGAGCTACACTGAGGTTGCGGCGCAGACGTGCCAGCTTTATCTGCTCGCCTACAACCTGCATCTTCTGCTCCAGCTTTCTTGGCAACTTGGTGCCCATCGTCGTCTTTGTCATACCCTAACGTAATCTATGTTTACAGATGCAAAGTTACTCCTTTTCCTATCTCTAATGATAAGTTAACCCCGAAATATCACTCCCCCGGGAAAGACGGGTCTTTTGAGTTCAAAGGATAGGTCTTTTGACTTCAAAAGACGGGACTTTTAACTTCAAAAGATATATCTTTTTTCCTCGGAGGAGGGGGCCTATGTGTGGATAAGGTAGTACATTTGTGTATCTAAGAAGACAGAACTACAGAAATCAGATTATTTGTTTGCACGATGAACCAACCTTTAGCAGAGAGATTACGTCCCAAGACATTGGATGAATATATCGGACAGAAACATCTTGTAGGGAAAGATGCGGTGTTGAGGAAAATGATAGACGCCGGCCGTGTCCCTTCGTTTATATTGTGGGGGCCTCCTGGAGTGGGCAAGACCACCCTTGCGCGAATCATATCCAACAAACTTGAGGCGCCGTTCTATACCTTGAGCGCAATCAATTCGGGCGTGAAGGATGTGCGCGACGTGATTGAAAAGGCAAAAAACGGCCATTTCTTCTCCTCGGTGTCGCCGATATTGTTTATCGACGAGATACATCGTTTCAGCAAGTCGCAGCAAGACTCTCTGCTGAATGCCGTGGAGACGGGTGTGGTTACGCTGATAGGTGCAACCACTGAGAACCCCTCCTTTGAGGTGATACGTCCGCTATTGTCGCGTTGTCAGGTCTACGTGCTGAAGTCGTTGGGTAAGGATGATTTGCTTACGTTACTAAATCGTGCGGTGACCGAAGATGTTCTGCTTAAAGAAAAGCATATCACTCTGAAGGAAACGGATGCCTTGCTTCGCTACTCGGGGGGAGATGCGCGGAAGCTTCTGAACATACTCGAGCTTGTTGTCTCGGCAGAAGAGGCGGATGAGATAGAGATAACGGACCGGAAAGTGGTGGAGCGCCTCCAAGAAAACCCCGCAGCGTATGATAAAGGCGGAGAGATGCACTACGATATTATCTCGGCTTTTATCAAATCAATCCGGGGAAGCGACCCCGATGGCGCCATTTATTGGCTGGCGCGTATGGTGGCAGGAGGCGAAGACCCCGAGTTTATTGCCCGACGTTTGGTGATATCGGCTTCGGAGGATATCGGATTGGCCAACCCCAATGCCCTGCTCTTGGCAAACGCCTGCTTCGATGCCCTGAAGAAGATTGGATGGCCCGAGGGACGCATTATCCTTGCCGAGACAACAATCTATCTTGCAAGCAGTCCCAAAAGCAATTCTGCTTATATGGCAATCAACGATGCCCTGGCCCTGGTTGAGCAGACGGGTAATCTCCCGGTGCCGCTCCATCTGAGAAACGCCCCGACGGGTTTGATGAAAGAGTTGGGCTATGGAAAGGAATATAAATACGCGCACGACTACGAGAACAACTTCGTTAAACAAGAATATCTGCCGAAGGAAATATTGAACCATCGCTTTTGGAAGGGCCAAAACAATCCGGCAGAGCAGAAGTTGGTGGAACATATGAAGAGGTTGTGGGGGACTAAGGAATAAAAACAAGATGCAAAAAGTTTGTTTAACGGGATGGGGAAAAAGCATGGATGAGGGGTGAATCTTATGCTCCGCACTATTAATTATGCTTCAAAAACCATGTTTTATAACATGTTTTCGTTAATCCGTGTTAAACTGATGAGAAAAACAAGCGAAACCTTATGTTGTATAACATAAAACCCATACATTTGCATCGTGTTTTTCATGGTATTAGATTTAAGGTTAAC